>CAZQMG010000001.1:0-11202 GCA_964594375.1 uncultured Clostridia bacterium
AAGTTTTAAATTTTGAATTATGGTTTTTCGCTTTTAGTTTTTAGCTTTACGCTATATTAGATACGACATACGATATACAAACTATACGAGCATCGAGATATAAGATAGGTGATGCGTATTGCGCAATACGACATACTATATACGCAATACGATATGCTAATTAGGAGACGAAAGCTATGGCATTGAGACGTGATCATTTTTGTGGGGTTTTGACTAAGAAAGCTATAGGTAGAGAAGTTATCTTAGCTGGATGGATAAAGAAAAGACGAGACCACGGCGGAATTATCTTTATTGATTTGGGAGATAAAACCGGCGTAACTCAGCTAGTTTTTAACCCGAATATAGATAAAGAGAGCCACTTACAGGCTAATTCCCTGAGAGAGGGGTGGGTAATTGCTGTAGCTGGAAAAGTGCAGGCAAGGTCAGAAGAAACTATAAATCCTAAACTAAGCACAGGGGAAATAGAAGTAATGGTAAGAAATTTAGAGATTCTCAATCTTTCTAAACCTCTTCCTCTCTCTATTGAAGACGAAATAGAGACAGGGGAGGAGGTGAGATTAAAATATCGATACCTGGACTTACGCAGACCAATTATGCAAAAAAATCTTAAGTTACGCTACCAGATAACCAAAGAAGTGCGTAGTTTCCTGGATAAGAAAGGATTCGTAGAAATAGAAACTCCTTTTCTTACTCGCAGTACCCCGGAAGGAGCAAGGGATTATCTGGTTCCTTCTCGCTTGAACCCAGGAGAATTCTATGCTCTCCCTCAATCTCCTCAGCTCTTTAAGCAGCTTCTGATGATAGCTAGTTTTGACCGATATTTTCAAATTGTTAGATGCTTTCGAGATGAAGATTTGCGAGCAGATAGACAACCTGAACATACTCAAATAGACATCGAGGCTTCATTTATTTCCGAAGAGGATATTTACGTTTTAGTGGAGGAAATGTTGGCAAATGTATTCAAAAGGGTAATAGGAGTCTCTCTTTCTCTTCCTTTTCCTCGTCTTACCTATGAAGAAGCAATGAGTCGCTTTGGCACTGATAAACCCGATCTTCGCTTTAGATTAGAGCTTAAAGATGTATCGGCTCTAGCCAGTAAAATCAAGTTTGAGGTTTTTCGGAACGTCCTGGAAAAAGACGGTATAGTCAAAGGACTGAGACTTCCGCAAGGAGCTTCGCTTTCACGAAAGGAGCTTGAGGAACTTTCCCGCTGGATTACTCTTTATGGTGCAAAGGGGCTAAGCTGGATTTTCTTGGGAGAGAGGAAGACTGGATCTCCTCTGGCTAAGTTTATCCCTGAGAACATTCTTTCGGAAATAGTGAAGTGTATGGAGGGTGGGGAAGGAGACATCCTTTTCTTTGTCGCTGATAAAAAAGAAACAGTGAATGAATCTCTGTCTCACCTTCGCCTTCATCTAGCCCGAAAGTTAAATCTAATTCCTGACAACACCTATAAGCCACTCTGGATGGTCGATTTTCCTCTCTTCGAGCGTAATGAAGAGGGAGAGTTGACCTTTTCTCACAATCCTTTTTCGTCACCCAAAGAAGAAGATTTCCCATTGCTGGAAGAAGATCCAGAGAAAGTGAAGGCTCGGCAGTATGATATTGTCCTCAATGGAGAAGAGATGGGTACCGGAAGCATCCGAAATCACAAAAGAAATGTCCAGGAACGGATATTTGAGATCTTAGGGATAGACTCTCTTGAAGCCAAGAAAAAATTTGGTTTTTTTCTCGATGCCCTCTCTTTCGGAGCTCCTCCCCACGGAGGAATCGCTCTAGGTCTGGATAGGTTGGCCATGGTTTTGACTGGTGCCAACTCCATAAGGGAGGTTATCGCCTTTCCTAAAACTCAGAAAGCAATTTCTCCTCTAACTCAGGCTCCCTCCTCAGTAGATCCAGAGCAACTCAAAGAATTGCATCTACAAATCGAAGAAGATACTATTGCACCCCAATAAATTCGTATCTCGTGTTTTGTCATTTTTTGAATACTTCCTCTGCCAAATAACTCCTGCTAATTCTTTCTCAAATATTCTCAAATTCGTCCCTCGCTTGATCATATTATGTAACAGGGTTTAGGAAGGAGTTACCAAAGAAACAAGTTGGTTGACAAACACAAAAAAAGATTTATAATAAAGCAAATTAACGTTTGCATGATCGTACCCACTGTATTAAAATGACTTGAAATATTTTCTTACTTATAGAAGAAAACAGAAGGTAATCGAAAGACAAAGGGGTTACAAACTAAATGAGCATTACCATAAAAGATATTGCTAAGAGGGCTAATGTATCTTACTCTACTGTTTCCAGAGCGCTCAAAAATAGTCCCAAAATTAGCACTGGGACTAAGGAGAAAATCTGGAAGATAGCAAAGGAGCTTAATTACATACCCAACGTAACAGCTAGAGAACTCTCTTCCCGAAAGACAACAACAGTAGGATTCATCTATACTAGTACGGGTAAGACCAGCTTGGATCCTATTATAGAAGGAATAGAGGATACTGTTACCAAAGAAGGGTTTCAATTGTTCAGTTTTAACTCCAGGGAAAATATAGAGGCAGAACATGATTATTTAAGATTCCTACATGAAAAGAGGGTGCAAGGAATACTTATATTCCCCGTAGTTACTAATGAAGGTAATAATCTTTCCTATCTTAAGTTTCTGGTTGAGAGCAAAATACCAGTGGTAATGGTAGATCGTTACTTTCCAGAACTTGACACTGACTATGTTGTTTCTGATAACTTTAGAGGCGCCTATGAGGCTGTAACTCACTTAATTAAGATTGGTCATAGGAGAATAGGCTATATTACGGGTCAGGAATGTCTAACCTCAGTATCCGATAGATTAAAAGGCTATAAAAAGGCCCTTCAGGATTATGATATTAATTACCAGGAAGAACTGGTTAAAAAGGTAATTCCCAGACCCGCCCTTTCTATTGAAAAAAGTTACGAGGCCACTAAAGAACTTTTAAAAGAGGAACCTACGGCAATCTTTACCTATAATGAGATTGCCACTATAGGAGCTCTAAAAGCTATAAAGGAGAAAGGTATTGATGTTCCCAAGGAACTAGCTTTTGTGGGCTTTGACGAAGTTGCCGTAGCTTCCCATATATTTATGCCTTTAACGGTAGCGATGCAGCAAAGCTATAGGATAGGAGAAATAGGAGCGAGAATGCTTATAGAGCGAGTAAAGCATCTTCATGAAAAAAAAGAGTTTTTAGAAGTTCGCCATATTTCAGTAAAAACAAAGCTTTTAATCGGGGATTCATGTGGGGCAAAGCTCAAAGTGAAAACTAAGACTAATCAGGGAATAAATTAAATGAATTTGACTGTTGAATTAGAGTCTATAAAGATACGTAAAGAAGCCCTAAAAGCGTCTATAGACTAACGTATGCATAAATTTTTCAAATTTTGGTCTTGACACTCTTAAAAGATCTTTTATACTATAAAAGATAAGCGGCGAAAAACCCTAAAAGTTAATAAATGATCTTTGAAAAAATGACCAATTTGCTTCTTTCTTGGTGAAGGCAAATAAGCGTAAGAACTAGAAATAAAAGCTGAAAGGAGGTGAGGGATGTTAGGTCGGTTTCTAGCTTATGTGAACGAAAAATTAGGAGATCATTTTTTTCCTTGTTTAGCCTAACGTTTGCATAAATCATAGATTAGACAAAAAGCGAAAGTAATAGAAGGAGAAGAAAAAATGCGAAGTAACTCAAGAACGAAACGTATTATGGTTTTGATGAGCCTAGCGGTGTTTCTTGTTTCCTTTTCGCTTCCTGCTGCATTTGCTCAGAAATCCGAAGTTCTTTTCTGGACCGGTCACTCAGGTCAACCAGAAAGAGGGGTTATGGATCAGATGGTGGCAAGATTCAATGAGCTCTTTCCCGAGATAAATGTGAAGAAGGTGGTCGTCCCCGGAACAGAGACAGATGTAGCTAAGCTATTAACCTCTTTAGCTGCCGGCGTAGGTCCCGATGCATATCACCTGGATCGCTTTACTGTTTCTCAACGAGCTAGTGCCGGGATACTGCAGTCACTGGAGGGATATGTCCCGGGAATTAGAGAATGGGTAGAGCAGACCTATCTGGATTTCGGCTGGAAGGAAGTTGTCTATCAAGACAAAGTCTGGGGGCTTCCATTTGATACTGATGTTCGAGCTCTGTATTATCGGAAGGACTTTTTCGATGAAGCAGGTTTGAGTGCTCCCGCCACAATTGCTGAGACGGATGCTGCTGCAGAGAAGCTTACAGTAAGGGAAGCTGGTAAGTTGCAGAGAATGGGGTTCGTTCCCTGGTGGAATCAAGGATGGCATTATACCTGGGGATGGGCCTTTGGCGGTGAGTTCTACAATGCGGACACTCAGAAGATCACGGCAAATGATCCCAGAATCGTCGAGTCCTTTGCCTGGCAGAAAAGTTACCTTGACAAATATGGTATGAAAGATGTCCAGGCCTTTTCTTCATCCTATGAGACGCAGATGGAGGTTTTAGATCCATTTGTTAGCGGAAAGGTAGCCATGGTCATCACTGGCGATTGGTTCATTGGTAACATGAGACGTTTTGGGCCGGATGTTGTTTATGGCATTGTGCCCATTCCTCGTCCTGCACAGTTTAAAGAGCCTACCAGTTGGTCCGGTGGCTGGAGTATAGTTATTCCCGTAGGGGCTAAGAATGCTGAGGGAGCGGCTACGTTTATGAAGTGGTACTGCGGGCTTGAAGCGAATGAAATGTTCGCTGAGGGGACATTTCACCTTCCTGTAACTAGAGTAGGCGCTGCGACCACTTTCCTCCGAGAAGAGCCTGGCTATAGCGTTTTCATAGACGTTTTGCCTTATTCTCAGTGTCGTCCTGTTATTCCGGTAGGTGGTCTTTACTGGGATGAGCTGACAGCGGCCAGAGACTATGTCATTTACGGCAAAAAGGCTGCCAAGCAGGCTCTAGATGATGCGACAGCTAAGGTTCAAGCAGAGCTAGATAGAGTTTTAAGCCAATAAGAGTGTTTTACAGGGGAGGGTAAATAGCAACTTACCTTCCCCTTCTGTTCATTGCTATCATTAAGGAGAAAAAGTTGTCTTTAACCTCTAGAGAAAGAAAGAATATAAGAACGGGGTTGTTTTTTGTTTCTCCCTGGCTAATAGGGTTTGCAGTTTTTCTCCTTTATCCAATTATAGCTTCCTTATACTATAGCATGACTCGATACGTTGGCATAGGCACACCTACATGGATAGGCTTTTGGAATTACTCTTTCCTTGTTAAGGATGAACTTTTCTGGACCAGTTTATATAATATCATGTACTATCTTGTCTTTGCTGTTCCTCTGGGATTTGCGGTAGGGCTTAGTTTAGCTCTCATTATGAACTTTAGGGTAAAGGAAAAATCCATTTACCGCACAATTATTTATTTCCCTGCCATCCTTCCCATGTTTGCCTCAGCCTTTATCTGGCTTTGGATGTTCAATCCTCAACTTGGAATCATCAATGCTTTATTGGATTATGTCGGCATTGAAGGACCCGGTTGGATTGGCAGTCCTACTTGGTCAAAACCCTCTTTCATCTTACTGGTTCAATGGGGAGCAGGGGGTCCAGCTATAATTCTCCTTGCCGCTCTTCAAGATGTGCCTCGTGAGCTTTACGAAGCGGCTGAGCTCGATGGAGCTGGTCAATGGTATAAATTCAGGCGTATTACTCTTCCCTCCATTAGCCCTGTAATTCTCTTCCACATAATAATGGCCGTAAGTGGTGCCTTTCAATTTTTCGATTTGCCTTACATTATGACCGAGGGAGGTCCGGCGAATTCCACCCTTTTCTATAGCCTCTATCTTTATCGCAATGCCTTTCAGTATTCAAAAATGGGATACGCCTCTGCTATGGCCTGGATTTTGTTTATGCTAAATTTGGGAATTGCTATTATTATTTTTAAGACTTCATTACGTTGGATCTATTATCGAGCAGCATAGGGAAAGACAAGAAGGAGAAGTGAAAATATTACTTAACAGGAAAACAACTAAGTTTTTGAAAGGACAGGTAGTTACCCGGGCTATTCTTCTGGCTGTATGCATTCCCTTTCTTTTGCCATTTTTTTGGATGCTCTCTACTGCCCTCAAAAATTTGCCGCAAACAGTGACCTTTCCGCCGGTTTGGATTCCTGATCCCATCGTCTGGGACAATTTTAGAGAAGCGATTCAAACAATTCCCTTTTTTATTTACTTCAAAAATACCGCCTTTTACGTGGCCTTCAGCATTGTTGGTACGCTTATTTCCTGTCCTTTGGTAGCTTACGGCCTTTCTATGGTTCGCTGGCCTGCCCGTGACTCTTTACTGCTGTTAATTCTTGCCACAATGATGATTCCCTTTCCGGTGACCATGATTCCCTTATTCATTATCTTCGGAAAGTTAGGATGGATTAATACCTATGCACCATTAATTATTCCCACATTTTTTGGAACTCCCTTTTTTATTTTTTTACTGCGTCAATTTTTTATGACCATTCCTCCAGCTCTTCCCGATGCTGCCCGCATTGATGGAGCCTCAGAGCTTACTATTTTTGCCAGAGTTATCCTTCCTTTATGCAAACCAGTCTTAGGGGTTGTGGCTCTCTTTCAATTTCTGGCTAGCTGGAACAATTTCATGGGGCCCTTAATTTATTTAATGGAGGAATCCAAGTATCCTCTTTCCTTGGGTTTACAGGATTATCGAAGTACCTACTTTGTGGAGTGGAATCTATTTATGGCTGCCTCAACAATAGTAGTGGTTCCTACCGTTATAATCTTTTTTCTCTTTCAAAGACGTCTTATTGAGGGAATACATCTTACAGGTGTAAAGGAGTAAAGGTATATTCAACCCTTCCCGCAGGTGCCTAAAAATCTTTTTAGAAAACGAGGAAAAATCATAACTGATTTAGCAAAAGGGTAAGATTGGCTCCTGATCTTTCTTGAAAATTCTGTGCAGAAATTGCATTAATGTGAGTTTTCTTATAATATAGTGGACATTGTGTAGGTAGGTCTATTCCTAAAACCAGTGAAAAGGAGAAAAGAAAATGGAAGTCAGAGCACGGGTTGAACCTTCTGAGGGAAAAGTTGGCGATTCAGTAAGGCTAAGAGTTCAATTTGCTCGCATGGAGGGGCAAATAAAATCCGTTTATGCTACAGCCAACCATGAACGCTGGCAACTCCACAAGGAGAAAGGAGGCAAATACAGTCTGAATATGCAAATTCCTCCCTTCGTATCTCCAGGAACCTATAATATTAATATTTTTGCTGAAAATGAAAAAAAGAAGAAGATACTAGAGGTAACTGTTCCTTTTCTGGTCAAAGATGAAGAAGTTGAAGAAGAACCAGGGTTCAGCAGGGTGAATTATATTATACAAAAGATGGAGTCAGCTAAGTGTAAGACTTTTCTAAAAGAAAACCCTCTTCTTTTAGAAAAGACTGAAAATTACATATTAAGTTTAAGAGTAGCCAAAAGACTGCTTAGCAGTCAGACTTACCAGACCTCTCCTTTCTTAAGGAAGGATCCAGGGGTTAATAAATCACTAGTTCCCAAGAGACATATCTCCAGACTAAGAAAAATCCTTTTAGCTGGTATAGAGAAGATAGACCTAAGGAGTCTGACAGAGGGAAATCTAGCCAGGTTTGAAAAATCCATAGAAGTTTCTCTTAAGGAATTAGAACCGGTAAGGAAGTTTGCCAAAGAATATACCCTTCATCTTACTGCCAATGCCCACATTGATTTAGCCTGGTTGTGGAGATGGAAGGAGACGGTTCAGATCTGCCATGATACCTTCAGTTCTGTAGTCGATAAAATGCAAAGATATTCTTTTACTTTCACTCAAAGTCAGGCTCAGACCTATAAGTGGATTGAGGAAAGATACCCCGACCTTTTCCGAGAAATTCAGAAAGCTGTGAGGCAGGGGAAGTGGGAAATTGTGGGAGGGATGTGGGCAGAGCCTGATTGCAATCTTATTGATGGAGAATCCTGGGTTCGGCAGATTCTCTATGGTAAGAAGTATTTTAAAGAGAGATTTGCTCAGAATGCAAAAATAGCTTGGAATGTTGACTCATTCGGATATAACTGGAATATGCCCCAGATATACAAAAAAAGTGGCTTTAATTTCTTTATTACTCAGAAGATAGGGTGGAATGATACTAATCTCTTTCCCTATCATCTTTTCTGGTGGCAGGCCCCTGATGGCTCCCGTATCCTCACCTACTTTCCCTACGAAAGATACAACTTCACCATTGAGCCTTACCGGTTTGTAGAGTTTCTTAAACAATTCGAAGTTAATGCGGGCTTGAAAGATATGATGATTCTTTTTGGCATGGGAGACCATGGAGGAGGACCCACTGAAGAAATGCTTGATGAAGCAGAGAAGTTAAAGGATATATTCATCTATCCTCAAGTAAAGTATGGAACAGCAGAAGAGTACTTTAATAGAATAACAAAAGAGATGGATGTGAATACTTTGCCGGTATGGAAGGATGAGCTCTATCTGGAATACCATCGTGGAACATACACCACACAAAGCAAGGCAAAATACAATAACCGCAAAAGCGAGATTCTACTGGTAGATGCCGAAAAAATATCCACGTTGGCTAATCTATGTCGGTCAGCCTTATACCCTCAACAACGCCTGGCCGATGCCTGGGAAAAGGTTATGTTTAACCAATTTCACGACATTCTTCCTGGATCAAGCATCAAGTCCGTATATCAGGACTCAGAAGAAGATTATACCTGGATAAGAAAAATAGGAAAAAATATAATTGAGGAGAGTTTAAATAAGATTTCCTCCCAGGTGAATAGCTCGGGAGTACCCGGTCAGCCTGTAGTTGTGTTTAATTCTCTTTCTTGGCCCAGAGAAGAGCTAATAAGTATCCCCTTCCCTGCTAACAAAGATTTTGTGG
Organism: uncultured Clostridia bacterium; assembly: GCA_964594375.1. GTDB lineage: Bacteria > Aerophobota > Aerophobia > Aerophobales > AE-B3A > AE-B3A. The sequence continues at coordinate 8,896 of CAZQMG010000001.1, forward strand.
TCAGGGACAACCAAGGGAAGAGATGCCTTTGCCAGAGAGTTCAAGAAGAGAATCTTACCTCAACCGAGAACAAATCCAAACTTCTGTGCAAGGTTAAACTTCCCAGTTTTGGTTATACAACTTTGTTTATAAAAGAAAACAAAAAGGTCAAACCTCAGATGGACGAGCAAAGCAAAGAACAAGTGAAAGTAGATAAATACAGCCTGGAGAATGAATTCTTTAAAGTTCAGATAAATCCTGCTAGCGGTAATCTAGTAAGTATTTATGATAAGAGGGAAAAGCGTGAAGTCCTCTCGGATGAAGGAAATCACCTTCAAATATTAGAGGAAGATAAGTCTAGGAATGACGCTTGGAACATCGCATATACAGGTAGAAAATGGTTCCTGGATAAGGTAGAGAATATAGAGGTAGTAGAGAAGGGTCCATTAAGAGGAGTGATTCGGATTCGGCGCTCCTTTTTGGGGGATACAAAATTAAATATTTTCTGGGATGCTCCTGCCCGGGATTATCCTTCCTCCTTCTTTGTCCAGGATATAATATTACATCAGGGTATCCCTCGTATAGATTTTGTGACCTCGATAGACTGGTGGGAAGATAACAAACTTCTTAAGGTTGCTTTTCCAGTGGCAGTTAAAGCTAAATATGCTGCCTACGAGATTCCCTTTGGTAGTATCCTGCGCCCAACTACAGAGGATAATAGCTGGGAGAAGGCTCGCTTTGAAGTACCTGCCCTGCGCTGGGCCGACCTATCCCAGAATGATTATGGAGTAGCCCTTATCAATAACTCAAAGCATGGGTACGATATCCATGCTAATACTATTCGTCTGACATTACTGAGGTCGCCTGCTTCTGATGGACTTAAATCTGCTTCTGTCCCTGATCCTTTTGCGGATAGAGGAAGACACATTATACGATATTCTTTAGTTCCTCATTTGGATAACTGGAAAGAGGCTCTTGTGTATAGAAGAGCTTATGAGTTTAACTTTAGTCCTTACATCAAATTTGCTAAAATACAACAAAAAGGTAAGAATGGAACGAGAGAGGAAAGCTTTATAAAAATAAAACCAGATAATGTGGTATTGACTGCTTTTAAACAGTGCGAAGAAGAGCCTGAATGTTTTATTCTCAGAGTTTATGAGGTTTGGGGACAAAGAAGTACAGTTAAAATTGAGCTTCCTATAAAACCTAAAAGAGTACTTAAGACAGACTTAATAGAGAAACGAAAGGAGGAAATTGAGCTAGATGAGGAGAATGAAATAAACGTAGACATTGGAGCTTATCAGATTCTCACCTTAAAAATCTACCCCGAATTATCTAAGAATTTACAATGAGAAATTAATTGATAGATTTGATAATTATCATAATGTATTTGTTTTACCTGGTTGGAGGACTTCAACTGTGAGGTTGAGTATGAATAGAGTATTATTACGAAACCTTATTGCCTTGTTTAAGATACCATGATGTCTGACCATTTTTATTGCTGTAGCCAAAATATACCTCAGCTGGTGTTTTATAATCCAGTGATTGGTGCGGCCTCTCCTGATTGTAGAGGTCCATGTAATTACCAATGCCCTCTTTGGCTTCACTGACTGTGGCGTAATCGTTCAGATAGACTTCTTCATACTTTACTGAACGCCAGAGCCTCTCAATAAAAATATTATCCATTGCTCTGCCTCTCCCATCCATACTGATCTGGATATTCCTCTCTTCTAAGCATTTGAGAAAGGTAACACTGGTGAATTGGCCGCGCTGGTCAGAGTTAAAAATCTCGGGATCAGTCATGTACAGGGTCCTCTCTAGTGCTCGAATGCAGAAGTCAACCTCCAGAGTAGTGGACAGCTCCCAAGAGAGAACATACCGACTTACCCAGTCCAGTTCTACTTTGAGCTGACCGATGTCTCGGTAAAGTTCCTCGATGAAGAGATTCTTCTCTTTATTCCTGGTCTTTTTCCTGTCAGTGAAGAGTTCAATGAATTTCATAGCTAAGCTAGAATCAATAAAGGAAAAAGATTCCAAAACCAGCTGTAAGCTAACGTATGCATTGATTTTTTTCAAATTTTGGTCTTGACACTCTTAAAAAATCTTTTATACTATAAAATGTAAGCGGCGAAAAACACTAAAAGTTAATAAACGATCTTTGAAAAATTGGTAGTTATATTCCTTTAATTAGTGAGAGATAAATAAGCATAGAAGCTAGAAATAAAGGTCAAAAGGAGGTGAGGGAATGTTAGGGCGATCTCTAGTTTGTAGGAACAAAAAGGGAGAGGCTAAATTTTTTTTCTTTGTTTAGCCTAACGTTTGCATAAA
>CAZQMG010000001.1:11302-45634 GCA_964594375.1 uncultured Clostridia bacterium
ACAAAAAGGGAGAGGCTAAATTTTTTTTCTTTGTTTAGCCTAACGTTTGCATAAACCATAGAGACTGAACAAATTTGGGCAGAGTTCGAGATGGTGACCTTTCTTTAGTTGCTTTAGCTGGATAAGGATGTATAATAAAATCTAGAAAAAGAGGCACTGATTGAGGGGAAGGCGAAGAAAGGTATCTGACAGTTGAAGGAGATTGGGCTTACATTAGGAAAAGTGAGGAGAAGAAATAAAGATTAAAGAAAGGAGAAGGATAAATGAAAGTTTCAAAAGTTATGGGAATAGTACTTAGCGTTTTGCTGAGTACACTGCTTTTGGCTGGAACCAGTATGGCCCTGCAGAAAATAGTTTATTGTGTGGACGGTGCGTATTCGAGGCCTGGGACGCCAGAAGAGGGCATTGCCGAGCTCCAGGCAGAGATAGAAGACCCTGAACTGCTTATGGACACCCTTGGAGTTAAAACCAATGAGCTTAAAATCGAGCTCCTGACGCTTATTAGCGAAAAGATGGCAGCGGCTGGCTATAGCTTGGAAGGCCAGGATTGGGGTTGGGCCGAACAATTAACCCAAAAAGAAACAGTTGCCTTCTTGTCCGGTATAGGTCCCGATGTAATTATTGGGGAGACACAGATGCCCGGTTTCGCTGCTCAAGGTTATCTGGAGCCTTTTCCTGAAGCTCTGGCCGAAAAGGTAAGAGAGACCGTTGTTCCCGGAGCCTATTTGCCTATGACAGTTGGGGGAAAGATTTATGGTTTAGCTCCTTATCCAGGTGTTAATGTTTTGTTCTGGAACAAGGATCTTTTCCGCAAAGCAGGGTTAGACCCCGAGGTAGGTCCTAAAACGTGGTCAGAATGGCTGGACATGTCCAATAAGATTACTGCTGCCGGTAAAGGTAAATTTTACGGCGGCGGTGTGTTTGTTGGTCCTCACTTCGGTGGGAGCCTGCGGGTTGGACCGTTTATGATGATGACTGCTGGCGGAGGATTTGTTGATGAGAATAACGACATCCAATTCGCTCATCCCGGGAATATAAAGGCTCTTGAATTTATCCGGAAGTTGAACAAAAACACACCTCCTGGGATAGCAGCAGCGCCTAGTGAAGGTGGATTCTGGGATGCTTACCATGAGGGCAGAATGGGATTTGTAGTGGATGGACCTTGGCGCCAGCCCGAGGCTGAAAAAGTAGGTATACCAACTGGTTACAGCCCCCTGCCATTACCAGATGTAGGTGGCAGAGCAGCAAACGTTACTATCGGTGCTGCCTTTTATTCTGTTCCTACTTACTCGAAGAACAAAGAAGGTGCCTTTAAGCTTATCGAAACCTTGATTGACCAAGAAGTTCAGGCAATCAGTTTGCCAATGATGAAGCGTTCCTGTGTTCTTATGTCCTGGGGAGATAAGCCGGCAAATCAGGAGACCTACTACTACACGTTCTGGCTAGCTTTGCAAGGTCAGGTATCAGGATTGCCAACTTATAACAGTCAGAGTGCTAAGGTCTGGGATATATTCCATCAAAATATGACCAAGGCGATCGTGACAGACCTTCCTATTGATGAGATTATGGCAGAGGCGGAAAGGAGAGCAAAGGCGTTACAATAATGGGAAATGTAAATAATAAAGTTGGTCTTTCGGGCGGAGCGGGGAGCTCCGCCCGGATTCTTTCTAGATGGTATCGCCAACATCGAGAGGGTGTCACAGCTTGGCTTTTGTTAGGTCCTATTCTGTTTTATTTTTTGGTCCTTCAGGGATTTCCTGTTGGTATCGGATTTCTTTTAGGATTCTTTCGCTGGATAGGAGTTACCACCACTCCAAAATTTTGCGGGTTGGCCAATTACATCGCTTTTTTTACAGACCCCATATATCTGGCAGATTTGTGGCGGGCCTTTTATATCGGTTCGCTGGTTATGGTGGTTAATATAGGTGTTGGGTTTGGTGGGGCTTTGTTGCTCAATCTTCCCATCCGAGGACGAGGAGTATTCCGGACCATCTGGTATATTCCCGTCGTCACTTCCACCGTGGCTACTTCTCAGATGTTTTTAATTTTCATTGACCCCAGCGTTGGTGTGGCCAATCGTGTACTGGAGCAGTTGGGGCTTACTCCGGTTGTCTGGGGCTACAGTACTTTTTGGATGGTTACCTGGATTGTCATTTACAGCAGTTGGCGTGGTATCGGGTATACGGCAGTTTTGTGGCTGGCCGGTTTACAGTCTATTGATCCTCTCTTGCATGAGGCGGCTCAGATTGATGGAGCCGGAGCGTGGCAAAGGTTTTGGCATATTACGATTCCTGGCCTGAGGACTATCTCCATCTTTGTATTAGTTACTGGGTTCATCGCTGCCTTACAGATCTTTGATCCGGTATTATTTATCAGCCAGGGGACACCATGGGGCACTACCGAAGTAATTATTTATCGGATTTTTCGTGATTTTTACGGTGATTTCAACCTTGGGATGGCCGGTGCCGGATCGGTTATGGTAGCTATTATCATTGTTATCTTCACCATAATTACTTTCCGGCTACTTGGAGAGAAAAGAGCACTATGATGGCTAAGAATATCAGGGTGAGGGCGAGTATGATTAGTGATAGGGTAATAATGGTCCAAAAAGGATTAAAACGCGGCTTTGTTTATTTTATACTAATCGCCGGAAGCATTGTATTTCTCTATCCCATCTTCTACGCGGTTGCTGTAGGTTTTATGACAGCGGAAGTATTTGCCGTTACCCCGCCGTCTTTGTGGGCTATACCTAGCCAAATAACTCTAGGGAATTACAGGAGGCTTCTCCTTGGCGCGGGTGATGTCTACATGAAGTACTATTTCTTTAATTCGTTTGCTCGTGCGGCCTGGTACGTATTTATTATGGTGATTACCTCATTAGTGGCGGGATATATATTCGCTCGCTTGAAATTCTGGGGCCGCGAGGTTATATTTTTTGGTCTTTTAATCTCGGTGATGTTGCCACCTGTCATTACTATGGCTCCTACCTATATTATGATGGCTCGTTTTCCCCTGGTTGGCGGAAATAATATTTTTGGCCAGGGCGGGACAGGATTTATCGACACCTATCCGGTTCTATTTATCATGGGTCTGGTAAATGTCCTCGGCATTTTCTTGGTGCGTATGGCCATGTACTCTATGCCTATAGAGCTTGAAGAAGCGGCTCGTATCGATGGAGCGGGAACGCTACGCATTATCTTTCAAGTAGTGGCTCCTATTCAAAAACCAATTCTTGCTTATATTGCCATCACCACTGGTATCATGCTCTGGAATGATTGGTTGACACCGTTCATTTATGTCAACAAAAGGTCCTACCTACCGCTAGCCGCGGCTATCAGCAAGATGACGGCGATAGCCGTAGGACAGTATGGTTTACCCGACTGGCCCAGAATTATTACTATGGGTTTGGGTTTGACTTTGCCTTGCCTTTTCCTGTTTGCCTATTTCCAACGCTACATAGTGGAGGGTTTGGCCAGTGCAGCGCTTAAGGGATAGAATACGGCAGACAGTGAGCTGTATCTGACTTAAAAGGAAGAAATTAATGACAAAGAAATATATCATGCATGTGCTCTCAGGTACACACTGGGACCGTGAATGGCGATATACAGCAGAGCAGTCCAAACTGCGACTGGCTGATTTAATTGACAGCCTCATTACTCTAATGGAAAACAACCCTGAGTATAGTTACTTCCACCTGGATGGGGGTATCATTGTTCTGGAAGATTATCTCTCAGTACATCCTGAAATGGAACAACGCCTGGCACGACTAATTCAGAAAGGGCGTATTCTTTTAGTTCCCTGGTATACTCTTCCCGATATGTTTATTGTAATGCCTGAATGTATCATTCGGAATCTACTTATGGGGCGCCGGATTATTGAACCCCATGGAAAGGCAATGAAATCAGGCTACACTGCAACCTCTTATGGGCAGACCTCTCAACTGCCTCAGATTTACCAGGGCTTCGGCATTGCTAATATCTTCTTTTATCGGGGTACAAATAAGTATGCTCTCCCTTCTTGCTTTTTGTGGCAGGCCCCTGATGGCTCACGTATTCGTGTGTTTCGTTGCTTTGATGTGGTAACCCGAACCAATTGGTTCTTTTTTGTTCATCAACCACTCTGTCTGGGTAAAAAACCTTGCGATCTTGCTTATACCTTTCAAAGTTCTGAGCTGCCGGTCCATCTGGCTGATGAGGATTCCTATGAACTAGATTTCCAGGTGCTTGAGGAAGATCCTTCATTTAACCGGGATCCTGCGGTGTTGAGGAAGGTTGTTCAGAGTATCTTCAAACAGGCCAGCACACAAAGTCTGGGCCCTCATCTACTTGCTCTCAATATGGAGGACAATCAAAAACCATATCCCATGCTTACCCAGATGATTAGAGCTCTGAACACTGTCTCAGAAAATATCAAGATTATTCAAAATACAATTGACCGTTACGCCAAAGAGGTAGAAGAGTCTTTACCAGATGACTCTCTAGAGGTAAAAGAAGGCGAGATGCGTCATCCAGCCATTGAGCCTGGTTTCAATGGACTGCTTGGCGCAGTACTTTCTTCCCGGGTCAACCTGAAAATCCTTAACGAGCGGGCAGAGACACAGATGGTTTTTCTGGCTGAGCCTCTGGCCTCTATTGCCTCGATTTTCGGCTGGTCCTACCCAACCAACAACCTTATACGGGCCTGGAAATCTTTACTGGCCAATCATGCTCATGACAGTATCTGTGGAGCTGCTGTTGACCAGGCACACAAGGATATGCTCTATCGCTTCTCTGAGACTCAAATGGTGGCTGAAGAAGTTACTCGCAGAAGCCTGGAAGCAATCTGGAAGCAGATTGATACCAGGGATATTGGTAAGGAGAGCCTAACTTTAACTATTTTCAATACCTTACCATTTTCTCGTAAAGAGGTGGCGTTTGCAGTAGTTGATGTTCCGGAGAATCTCAATATCCAGCACTTCGATTTATTTGATTTGGAAGGTAAGCAAGTTTCCTTCGAAATGCTTGTCAAAGAGTCTATCCAGGCGCGGGTCGAGCGTGAGCTGGACACCTCGGTCACCTTTCCTGCTACACGCTATCGGCTCCTTATAGAAGCCGAAGTTCCCGGAATGGGATACGCTACCTACATCCTCAAACCTCGCCAACCCATCTATGTAAAATATCCTAAACCAGGGTCTGAACGGAGCTTGATTGCCACGCCAGATGGAATATTAGAAAATGAATACCTCAAGGTTCTTATTCATGAGAATGGTAGATTTGACCTTACTGACAAGCAAAATGGCCGAATCTACTCTGGTCTTCACTATTTTACTGATAGCGGCGAGGTAGGAACAGCGCATCAATCTTATGGGCCGCTGCGAAATTTTACAGTGACTTCTATTGGCTGCAAAGCAAATCTTACCCTGCTCGAGTCTAATCCACTGCGGGGAGTATACCAGGTTGACCTTGTTATGAGGATTCCCGCGGCAGCAACTCCGGATGGCAAAGATCGTCTTCGCCAAACAGTTGATTTACCAATTAGTTTTTGCATTACCTTGCGAAAAGGAAGCAGGTGTGTAAAGATTAAGACATCCCTTGAGAATAAAGCCAGAGACCATAAACTGCGAGTGATGTTTCCCACCGGTATTCAGACTGACTATTCTTTTGCCGAAAGTGCCTTTGCTATTGAGAAGCGTTCTCTACTCTGGGAGGAAACAGGGGATAACATGGAAAGCTACTTTGCCTTCAAGCCCATGCAAAATTTTGTTGATATTAGTGATGGTAAGTGTGGGCTAGCTTTTCTCAATAAGGGTATGCGCGAGTATGAGGTTTTAGATGATGTATCTCGTACCCTGGCCATTACCTTATTGCGAACACACAGGGCCTATATGACAGCTAATGAGGTGATGACACCCGAGGAGCTGGATAAGTATACTGGCAGCCATGTATTTGGAAGGCTCCAGTTTCAATATGCTCTCTATCTTCACCAGGGAAATTGGCAAGAAGGTGCTGTGCTGAGGCAAGCATATTGTCACAAGGTGTCTTTGAAAATCATTCAAGGAGTGGCTAATAAGGGAGTTCTTCCTCCCCTGGGTCGATTCTTTGAGATTGAACCAGCAGAAAAATTGATTTTTAGTGCCTTAAAACAGAGCGAGGATGAAAAAGGCATTCTCATGAGATTCTGGAACTCTACCCAGGAAGCTCTTCAAGCTAGAATCAAGACATCACTTCCTTTCACTTCTGTTAAAAAAGTACGTCTGGATGAAACTCCTGGAGAAGATCTTGAACTGAAGAAAGGAGAACTCATTCTCCCTGTAAAAAAAGGAGAGATTGTTTCTATTATTTTTGAGACGAATCTTCCTGCGAAGGGATGACAAAATAATGCCTAAGTTGCCCAGGTTCGCAGGAGTAGATCGAGCCGTTGATATTTTCAAGGAGGTAGGGAAGGAGTTTGCTGTTGTTAAAAATCCAACCTACATTCATCCTCCCTTTGAATTCTATCCCCTTGCCCCGAAGATTAACCAACCCAGAGGAAAAATTATTGGTATTGTTCAGGATATGGACGGCACCACTACCACCACTGAGGCCTTATGTCTACATTCGCTGGAGTACACGGTAAGAAAGATAACCGGCCGGGAGGATAGAATCCGATGGTCTGGTCTGGATAGAGAGGAAGACTACCCTCACATTATAGGAAACAGTACCACCAGACACGTTGAATACCTGATTAATAAGTATAGAGAGGATATCAAAACTGAAAACTTTAAAAAATCTTACCTCACCGCAGCTCTCTGGACACTTGCTTTAGGCAAAGATAGAGGTAGAAAAAGGGAAGTAAAGAATAATATAACCAACATGGGCCTTAGAAAGCTTTTGGAAGACAAACTTTTTTATTCTATAATCCAGGCAAGAGATTTCAAGACTAAGAAATATACTAGCTCCATGGAGACACTGCTGAAAGAATATAAAAATAGACTTAGCCTGAAGAACTTTACTGATAAAGTCAGAGCGGCAGTGGATATCTATTATCAGCGCTACCATGAAATTCTGGCGGCCATTGATGAGGGAAAAGGAGAGAAGTTATCCCAAGAGCTTCTTTTAGATTCTAAAAAAAGATTAATTGAACCAATGCCAGGAGTGGCTATCTTTCTGGCTCTAGTCAAAGGCTGGCTGGGAGAGAAACTGGCGCTCTTTTATGAAGAAATGAGAGATTACCTTCTTTCTCATCCGCAGTTAAACTATGAGAAAGAAGAATTAACTCCATATAGATCAAGACTTGCTTCTTTGGGCAGACACTTTCAAAAAAATCCCGCCAAAATAGCTGTAGTTACTTCCTCTATTGAATATGAAGCTAATATTGTTTTGACTGAAGTGTTTAATGTTATTTGCAGACAGATAGAAAGCTGGCCTATTGCTGAAGAGGATAAGAGAGCTTTAATTGATAGATTTGATAATTATCATAATGTATTTGATAGTTTCATTACTGCCTCAGATTCAAGTGAAATAAGGCTGAAACCCCATCGAGATTTGTACAGCATTGCTTTACATCAAATGGGCATACGCAAAACTCAGTTTCGTAATGTCATTGGCTTCGAAGATAGTGAATCTGGAACAATAGCTATCAGAGCAGCCGGCATTGGGCTGTGTGTAGCCGTTCCCTTTGCCGATACACGAGGACATGATTTGAGCGCAGCCAGTTTTATCTTACATGGTGGCTTACCCGAGGCAATTTTAGCTCATAATCTATTTGTTTTACCTCGTTAGAGGATTTCAACTGTGAGGTTGAGGACGCATAAAGTATTATTACAAAACCTTTCACCCGATTTCCAAATTCTGAAAAAGATCCAGAAGGAGAATAGATATGGAAGAAAAACTAGAAAAATGGATAAGCCAGTCAGAAAAAGAATGAGAAATTAAGTGAAGGGAACTATCTTTAATATTCAACGATTCTCGGTTCATGATGGGCCAGGCATCCGGACAACAGTTTTTCTCAAGGGCTGTTCGCTTCACTGTTTTTGGTGTCAAAATCCGGAAGGCATTCGGCTTAAACCTGAAATTATGTTTTTCCCCGACCGATGTATCGGTTGTGGTCGGTGCTTCACTGTCTGCCCTCGAGGAGCCCATGTAATACAGGAAGGTACACACGTATATCTTCGCCAAAAATGCATAGTTTGTGGCAAGTGCACTGAGACATGTTATGCTGGTGCGCTTATACCTACCGGAAAGTCAATGACCGTTGACGAAGTTGTGAAGGAGATTTTAAGAGATAGAGTATTCTATGAAACTTCTGACGGTGGGGTGACGCTTTCAGGAGGCGAGCCCTTGGTACAACGTGATTTCTCGCAAGCAATTCTTGAACGATGTAAAGCTGAGGAGTTGCACACTGCTATTGAGACAGCGGCTAATTGTCAGTGGATTGATCTAGCGAGGCTCCTACCAGTGACTGACATTATCATGATGGATATTAAACACTTAAATCCTGATAAGCACTGCGAGGTGACCGGCGTTTCCAATAAGCTCATTTTAGAAAATATACGGCGTCTGGCACAGACCAGTAAGCCAATCATCATTCGAGTGCCTGTCGTGCCTACGGTGAACGATACACCAGAAGAAATTGGAGCAATCATTCAATTTGTAGAAGCTTTCCAGAATCTTCAATACCTTGAACTTTTGCCGTTCCATCGTCTCGGGGAAAGTAAATACCATAATCTCGGCTTAGATTATCCAGCTAGTCACTTGAAAACTCTGACAAAAGAGAAGATGAGTGAACTAGCTGCCCGAGCCAAAGAATCTGGAGTCGAGGTACGAATTGGCTAGGGGTGAGGGGGGAAAGTTAATGGTGTCATTTATGACACAATCTTATCAATAAGGACAGGAAAATGAATAATGCACGTGCTAAAGTAATTGGTAGGCTAACCTATCAGCAGCGTTTAGATGCGCTGCGTGAAACAAAAGAAAAACAAACCCAGGAGAAGTGGAAGGTAATTGGGTCGATGGATCAAGATGACCATGGCCGAATCCTTCCCCCATCAGAGCTAAGAGAGATAGTTGAGTATATGGGGCCTTCCGGCGAAATGGTCAAAGATGCAAAAATGAAAGGTTTTAAGCCTAAAAGTAATCATCCCAACGGTGGATTCTTCGGCCCTAAAGCATGTGGGGAAAACTTCAGGCGTCTTTTAGAGGTTCATCCAGTATATATCAATCCAATGAGTTCGCTGGCGGGCGGTTACATGGCCTACTTTTATTCTTACCGTAATCCCGACTGGAATCCAGACCTCGATTACTCATACCTGAACGAGGAGCAAGGAAAATACGGGATCTATCCCGGCATTGGCGCAACCCAGCATTTTTGCCAGGACTTGACCATCGGTCTCTATCTCGGCTGGGGAGGACTTCTGGAAAAGATTCAGCACTACCGCAAAATCAACCCCCAAGCCGCCGATTTCTATGACGGTTTAGAAAATGTTATACTTGGTATCCAAGATTGGATTCGCCGTCACGTTGAAGCAGCTTGGAAGATGGCGAAGGCGGAGGAGAACCCGCAGCTCTGCAAGAACCTGGAGGAAATAGCTGAAATCAATGAGCGGCTTCTTACCCATCCGCCTCGGACATTCCGCGAGGCATGCCAATGGATCGTATGGTTTCAGATGGCTGCCCGCATGTATAATGGCAGTGGCTCGATGGGACAACTTGATGAGCTGCTACGCCCGTATTATGAACGGGATGCGGCGGTGGGCATTCTAACGGATGAGGAGGCAATTTTTTATCTAGCTTGCCTGTTGTTGAATGATACACAATACATACAGCTAGGGGGACCTGATGTGAGTGGCAAAGACGTGACGAGTAAGATCTCTTTTCTTATATTGGAAGCTGTTCACAACTTGAGAATTCCCGCTAACATCGGTATCCGCGTTCATGATGGGCTGGATCCCCAGCTGCTTCGGAGAGGAATTGAGATTATGTTTGAGGATAAGATGGGTTTTCCGAAGTTTCTAGGCGATAAGGGCCTTGTAGAAGGCTTTGTTAAGAATGGTTATTGTGTGGAACTTGCACGTCGACGTATCTACTCCGGCTGTCACTGGCTTGGTATTCCGGGCCGAGAGTATACGTTAAACGACTGTATCAAGGTCAACTTTGCCTCTGTATTTGATGTTGCTTTACGTGAGATGATGGCTGATTCTAATGTTGGACCGAGCGTAAAGGAGTTATGGCAGTATTTTGAGAAGCATCTCCGGCGGGCCGTGGAAGTCATTACTGAAGGCATTGACTTCCACATGGAACACATGCATGAGGTTTTTCCTGAATTAGTGCTGGACCTTTTCTGCTACGGACCTATTGAGAAAGGCCTTGATGCCTCTCATGGAGGTGTGGAATACTATAACCTGTGTATAGATGGTTCTGCTCTTGCCTCTGTAGCAGACTCATTCGCGGCCTTGGAACAGCGGATTGAGAAACAAAGCCGTCTAACATGGCAGGAACTGCTTAAACATCTAGACAATGACTTTAAAGACGCTGAAGATGTACGATTGATGCTGCGTAACATTCCTTGCTATGGTCGTGGAGGAACAAGAGCTGACCAGTGGGCTGTCCGAGTTACCCAAACCTTTACACGTTTGGTAAAAGAGAAACCAACCCCAGCTGGATTCAATATGATTCCTGGATTGTTCTCCTGGGCTTCTATGATCTCGATGGGTCAAACAGTCGGGGCTATGCCCAATGGCCGATATGCCCACGCTCCCATCTCGCATGGAGCCAATCCCGATCCAGGCTTCATGAAAGGTGGTAGCGCTCCTACTACAATGGCTGTAGCTGTAGCTTCTGTACAATGTGGGTACGGCAATACCGCCCCACTACAACTCGATATAGATCCGATTCTCGCGCGTGGTAAAGAAGGCTTAGCTAATATCGAAGCGCTTATCCGCGGACACTTCGCTTTAGGCGGAACCATGATTAACATGAACGTTCTCAATAAACAGCAAATTCTCGATGCTCATAAAGACCCATCTAAATACCCCAATCTAATTGTGCGTGTCACAGGCTTTAGCGCTTACTTCGCCAGCCTATCCAAAAATCTCCGCCAGCTCGTTGTAGACCGCATACTCTCTGAATGGTAGTAGGATTTAGAATGGGATAATGATGAACTGGTATGTGCAACAGTGTATAATAATTCTGGCCTCACCTGTCCGGTGCGTTATAAGAATAATACCCTGGACCTGAATAGCAGTGCAGTTTAGCAGTTCACTTTAGTCAAGGAGAAAAATAAAATTTCTTAGCAGGAAATCAATTAAGGGATAGAGCTTAGCAAAAATAAAGAACCCCACAGCAGAGCTGTCGGGTTCTTTATTGACGTATTTTAGAGATAATGCTATTATTACTAACAATTATTCAATTCCGATATTGTTAAAATAGAAAAAATGAGTAGAGACCAATATTTTCCACGATGTTACTAAATTTAGAGCCATCCTTGGGTTTTTAGCTAATCAGACCGGTAGTTTAATTAGTTATGATAGCCTAACTGCTGACAGTCAGACTTACTTTAGGAAGATAAAGTATTATCTTTCCATTTTAGAAGAAACCTTTATCATTAGTCTCTTTAGACCTTTTTTTTGCTAATAAAACAACCGAACTGAAGAAGAACCCTAAAGTTCATTCCTGTCTGGTATTTATAATGACCGTTAATAAATGAAAAGATGAAAATCAAGACTGGCCTCTTATTACCACTGAAAGCTGGTCCTCCTGGGTAAAATGATATTTTCCTGGAAAAGAAGAATTTTAGAAGGCCTTCTAGGGAGAGCCTTAGTGGAATTAGTTAACACTAAGAAAGTACTTCAGGAGTTATTTTAAGAAAGTGAAGTACATTAGAGTAGTATTAAATCTTCCCTTGAATCAATCCTTTACTTATAAGGTTCCTGCAGAACTCAGTCCATATATCAAGATAGGTACAAAGGTGCTGGTTCCCCTTAAGAGACGAGTTTTGAGTGGTTTTGTGCTAGAAGAAACAGAGAGAAAAGGTGGCAGGAAAAATTTAAAGGAAATTATCAAGGTATTCAACGATTTTCTTCCTTTAAGTGATAGTTTTATTAAATTAGGGAGGTGGATAAGTTATTACTATTATTGTTCCCTGGGTGAGGCTCTTCACTCAATTTCGCCCATTCAGGAGACCTTCAGAATTCAGAAGAAAAAGGGAAATGAGGGAGAAGCTCTTGTGGGCCAAAAGCCCGGAAAATTGAATTCTGTGATAGAAAAGAGTGATGAGAATATTTTTCTTCCCCAAGGGAAAGGAGTCTTTCTTTCTAAAACGAAAGATAGTAAGAAGAGTAACCTTCTTTATCTTTCTTTAATAAAAAAGACCCTGGAGAAAGAAAGGCAGGTTATTTTAATCGTTCCGGAAATTAATTATATTCTTCCTTTGAAAGAGCTGGTCCACCCTCACTATCCGGGAGGGGTAGCTCTCCTTCATAGTCGCCTTTCTTCCAGGCAAAGATATGAGGAGTGGTATAGAATAAGTAGAGGGGAGGTATGTTTGGCCATAGGTACACGATTGGCTATATTCGCTCCCTTTACTAAACTAGGTTTAGTTATAGTTGAAGAAGAAGAGAACTCTGCCTATAAACAGATAGAGACACCACGCTATCACTTGCGAGAAGTCGCTATAAAACGGGGAGAAATAGAAAACTTCCCTGTAGTGCTATCCACAGGAAGCCCTTCTTTAGAATCCTGGTATCGGGCAAAAAAGGGAGTCTATAAGACAATTGGATTTTACCAGAGTAACAATAAATCTCCCTATATTAGTATTATAGATATGCGTGAGGAAAAAGATAGAATTCTTTCTTCAGCCTTAAAAGAAGGAATAAAGAAGAATCTAGAGGAGAATAAATCTACCCTTCTTTTCTTGAATAAGAGAGGTTTTGCCAACTTTTTACTATGTCTTGATTGCGGAAAAGTACTATATTGTCCTAATTGTAATATAAGTCTTACTTTTCACTTGCAGGGGAAGTTGGTCTGCCATTACTGCGGTTACCAAGAGAAAGCTCCCCGAGTTTGCCCCTCTTGTAAAGGAAGATATTTTCGTAGGATGGGATTAGGAACAGAACAGTTGGAGATAGAAGTAAAAAAAAGATTTTCCAAAGCCTATGTTAGACGCGGCGATTTAGATGTTATTAAATCTTCCCTGCTTTACAAAAAGCTACGCAGCGATTTAATAGAGAAGAAAATCAATATTTTAGTAGGAACTCAACTAATTATTAAAGAAGAGATTCTTTCTCATATGAACCTAGTAGGTATCGTTATAGCGGATGGTCTATTAAATTTACCTGACTTTAGAGCAGGAGAATATCTTTTTCACCTCCTTAATAAGATAAGGAGGTTGATGAAGCCGCAAGGTAGATTAGTTATTCAAACTTACAATCCTACTCATTACGCTATAGAAGCGTTGAAAGAAAAAGAAGATAATTTTTACAAGATAGAGTCTCGTATAAGAAAAGATTTGGGATATCCGCCTTATCTACATTGGGTAAGAATCCTTCTGGAAGGAAGGGTAAAAACGAAAGTAGAAAAAGTAGCAGAGACAATGAGGGAATCACTGGAGAAAGAAAAAATAGAATTCTTGGGTCCCTCTTCCTGTCCTTTTGCCAAAATAAGAGGAAAATATCGCTACCATATGATTTTGAAAAATGAAAATTTGTCTTATATAAGGGAAATCCTGGACAAGGAACTAAGTCCTTTATTCAATGGTATTCAAGGAATTAGGGGGATAGTTGATGTGGACCCCTTGCAGACAATGTAAAAAGACAGCGTAGAGCGTTTAGCGGATAGCGTATAGTGAAAACAAAAAGCAAGAAAAGATAAGAAAGACAGCGTAGAGCGTTTAGCGTATAGCGTATAGTGAAGACAAAAAGCAAGAAAAGATAAGAAAGACAGCGTAGAGCGTTTAGCGTATAGCGTATAGTGAAGACAAAAAGCTTTAAAGATTTAATAGTTTGGCAAAAGGCCTACAGATTAGTTTTGGAAGTATATAAGATTACAAAGGATTTTCCAAAATCCGAAACCTATGGATTAGCTCAACAGATGAGAAGGGCAGCAGTATCTTTGCCTTCTAATATAGCTGAAGGATATGGAAGAAGGCATAAGACAGAATATAAGCAGTTTTTGTCTATCGCCTATGGGTCTTTATTAGAGTTAGAGACCCAATATTTGTTATCTGTAGATTTAGGATATACAAAGAAAAGTGATATTATTGAAAACTTATTAAAGGAAGTGGGTAGTATGTTATATAGAATGGTTTATCCTATACGCTAAACGTTACCCGCTATACGCTAAAATGGGAGATTACCTATGATTGGAAATAAGATAAGAGAGGAATTTCTAGATTTTTTTAGACAGAGAGGACACTTAATTCAACCTTCATCTCCATTGTCCATTAACGATCCCACTCTTCTCTTTACAATTGCCGGAATGGTTCCTCTAAAAGCTTTTTTTTTAGGAGAGAAAAAGCCTCCTGCTTCGCGCCTTGCCTCCTGTCAGCTTTGTTTTCGTACCAATGATCTGGATAAAGTGGGACAAACGTGTTATCACCACACCCTTTTCGAAATGTTGGGTAATTTTTCCTTGGGAGATTATTTTAAAAAAGAAGCCTGCCAATGGAGCTGGGAGTTTGTTGTAAAGGAGTTGGATCTCAGTCAAGATCGAATATGGGTTACCGTATTCAAGGAAGACGACGAAGCCTACCAGACCTGGAAAAAAATAGGCATTCCCCCATCAAGAATTTTGAGAAAAGGCGAAGAAGAAAACTTCTGGTCACTGGGTGAAATTGGTCCTTGTGGTCCGGATACAGAAATCTTTTTTGATAGGGGAGAGGAGCATGGATGTTCGGAAATAAATTGTTTGCCTGGCTGTAATAATTGTTCAAGGTGGGTTGAGATTTGGAACTTAGTTTTTATGCAATTTAATCGTGATAAGAAAGGGAAACTCTCTCCTCTTCCTTCTAGAAATATAGATACCGGTATGGGATTAGAGCGAGTTGCCTTTGTGCTTCAGGAAACAGAGAGCGTGTATGATACTGACTTATTCAGTCCAATCCTCGATTGGTTAAGAAATATGCTTCCCGAGAATAGAAAAGAAGAAAAAAGTCTAAGAGTGATTGCAGATCATCTACGGGCTCTCACCTTTCTCTTAGGAGAAAAAATTCTACCCTCTAATATAGGGAGAGGATATGTGGTAAGAAGGATTCTTCGTCGAGCTTATCGGTTTGGTAGAAAACTAGGAGGGAGAGACACTTTCTTATATAAGGGGATTCCCGTAGTTACTAAAATGATGGGGAAGCCTTACCCTTATCTTAAAGAAAAAGAAGAAGAAATAGTCTCGCTAATCAAGGCTGAAGAAGAGGGTTTCCAGGCTACCTTGAGTCGAGGAATGGGTATTTTAGAGGGAATAATCTGGGATTTAAAGAAGCAAAAGAAAAGAGTGATTCCTTCCCAGGATGTCTTCAGGTTATATGATACCTATGGTTTCCCTTTGGAGATAACGGAAGAGATAGCCCGAGAAGAGGGATTAACAATAAACAGAGAAGGATATGATAAATTATTGACTGAGCAAAAAGAAAGAGGCAGAAAGCGAACTCTAGAGATTAACGTTCACGAGATGGTAGAGGTTCGAGATAGCGCAAAGCCAGCTATAACCGAAGTGAGTGTGCCAAGGGAAATCTTTGAGAAACTAAAGCTAGAGCATAACCTGGATGCGGCAAAGATTTTCCAGGGACATCAAAAACTAAAGCTGAATACGACACTAATTGGAATAATTAAAGAGGGAAAAGAGGTAGAAAAGATAAAAGAGGGAGAAGTAAAACTTATTCTTCTCTCTACTCCTTTCTATCCTGAAGGAGGAGGGCAGATAGGGGATAGAGGTAAGATATTCAATGAGACAGGTTGTGCTGAGGCATCAGATACTCAAAGAATAGACGACGAAATAATCCTTCATCGAGTAAGAATGTTAAAAGGAGAACTTGAAAAGGCGAGTAGGGTGGTGGCTGAAGTTGATGAAAAAAGAAGAAAAGCTATTGCTCGTGCTCATACAGCTACTCATCTTCTGCAGGCAGCCTTGAGAGAGATTTTAGGCGAAACGGTTAAGCAGAGTGGCTCATTGGTGGGCGAAGATAGACTTCGTTTCGATTTTAGCTATTCTTCTCCTTTAAGCGATGAAGAGCTTAAAAAGATAACTTCTTTAATCAATAAAAAAATAAGAGAGAATCTTTCCATTACAGTGAAGGAAATGAGCTTAAAGGAAGCGCAGGAAAAAGGAGCTGTAGCCCTTTTTGAAGCTAAATATAAAGAAAAAGTGCGGCTAGTAACCATAGCAAAGTTCAGCCAGGAAGTTTGTGGAGGAACTCATCTTTCCAGTACTGGAGAAATAGGAATATTGCGAATAATTAGTGAATCAAGCATTGCCTCTGGAATAAGGAGAATAGAAGCTCTGGTAGGGGAGAAAGCTTTAGAGTTGGTGGAAGAAAAAGAGAGTCTTCTCAGGAGAATTGGCGAGGCATTAGAAACTGGGGAAAGCACAATCTTGACGCGCATTGAGGAGAAGAATCAGAAATTTCAAAAGCAACAAGAGCAGATGAAGGAATGGCAGAAAAGATTGGCAGAGGTTGAGATGGAAAATCTAATGCAGCAGGCTTCCCGGGTTGCAGATATAAAACTAGTAACAGGAGAATGGCACGATTTATCACCTGAAATCCTAAGACAAACCGCAGAAAAGCTGAAAGTTAGACTGAAAAAAGGGATAGTGGTATTAGCTTCAATAGTTCAAGAAAAAGCCTTGCTGGTAGTTGCCTCTACCCAGAAAGAGCTACCGGCAGATGAAATAATCAAAGAAGTTTGTCGGATTGCCGGAGGTAACGGTGGCGGTAGATGGGACTTTGCCCAGGGAGGGACCTCCTTACCTCACAAGGTAGACCAAGCATTAAAAGAAGTTCCTCTCATTATAGAGAAAATATTAAGTCATTAAGGGGGGGGGCTAAGATTCATTGTGGAGCTGGCGGAGGGACTTGAACCCCCAACCTGATGATTACAGATCACCCGCTCTGCCAGTTGAGCTACGCCAGCCTGTATTGGTGAATCAAAAGTCGTGATGCGTATTGCGCAATACGATATACGCAATACGACATACTAAATAGTGTGATAGATAGGAACTATTCTTTGACTCTCCATGCTGTACTATCTTCTTTATCTTCCAGTTTTATTCCTAACTTATCTAATCCTTTTCTTATCTTGTCAGCAAGTTCCCACTCTTTCTTCTCTCGTAGTGTGTCTCTTGTATTAACCAAGAGCTCAATTAGCTGCTCTTCTTTTCCCTCTAACTTCTTTTCTTCTTTCCCTTGAAGAAGTCCCAAAATATTTCCCAGTGCTTTAATCTTCTGATACGCCTTTAAAAGAATCTGGAAAGAGGAGTCATCCAAATGTTTTTTCTCATTTAATAATAAGTTTGCCTTCTTGGCTAATTCAAAAATAACGGAAAGGGCTATAGGAACATTAAAATCGTCGTCTAAAGCTTCAGCTAATTTATCTTCTGCCTCTTTTGAATAGTTAAATAACTCACTTGCTTTTGCCTTTATCATAACTGGGGGAGTAGGACTATTCTCTAAAAGACCCTTTTTATACTCTTTTTCTAACTCTTCTATTTTCCTTAAGGTATTATAAATTCTCTTTAGAGAAGTAAAAGCTTTTCTTAAACTATTTTGACTATAGTCTAAAGGACTTCGATAATGAGCCGAAAGAAGAAAATATCTTACCACTTCTCCTTTGTAATTGCTCAAAGCGTGAGATAAAGTAAGAACATTGCCGGTAGATTTAGCCATTTTTGCATTTTTCATTCTCACCAAACCATTGTGCAGCCAGTACTTGACAAATGTTTTTCCTGTAGCTCCTTCTGATTGAGCAATTTCATTCTCATGGTGAGGAAATATTAAATCTTTTCCTCCTCCATGGATATCCAGATTCTCTCCCAGGTATCTCATAGCCATAGCCGAGCATTCAATATGCCAACCTGGCCTTCCCTTTCCCCATGGACTATCCCAGGAAGGTTCATTTTCTTTACTTTTTTTCCAAAGAGCAAAATCGAAAGGATTTTCTTTTTTTTCATCAACCTCTACTCTTACTCCTGTTAAGATATCTTCTAAGTTCTGATGGGAAAGCTTGCCATAGGAGGGAAACCTCTTTACACGAAAAAAGACATCTCCCTCAGTAGAATAAGCCAGTCCTCTATCTTCCAGTTTTTTAATTAACTCTACTATCTCCTTTATGTGTTCAGTAGCACGGGGGTGGCAATCTGCCTTTTTTACTCCCAATTGTTGCATCTGCGCAAAGTATTCTCTTATGAATTTTTCTGCCAGCTCAGAAATAGAAACTCCTAGAGATTGAGCACGAGCAATCATTTTATCATCTATGTCGGTAAAATTAGTAATATAGTTTACCTTATAACCTTTGTATTCAAGATATCGTCTAATTATATCAAACACTACTGTATACCGGGCATGCCCCAGATGTAATTCATCGTAAAGAGTTACGCCGCAAACATACGCTTTTACCTCTTTATGCTCTAAGGGCACAAACTCTTCTTTTTTTCTGGTTAGAGTATTATAAACTCTAAGAGACAATTTCTTACTCCCTTTTTTTAGCGTATAGCGTATAGCGTTTAGCGTATAGTAGTGGTCGGATTTATCCGACAATGTGCAGGGGCTTCTGTCTGCCGTACGGACACGCACAGGCAGGTAAATCGCATCGCTACTCTTCCGATTCACCACTCACTATTCACCATTCACCCTTTGAATAGTGGCTACTGCCCAGCAGCAAATTGCCTTTTTCTTACCTAAAAAACCCATTTTTTCAGAAGTAGTGGCCTTGATTCCTATCCGATCAGTCTGGATTCTTAAGGCCTGAGCAATATTTTCTTTCATCTTATGGACATAGGGTGAAATTTTGGGTTCTTCTGCTACTAATGTAGCATCTAAATTATTTATTCGGTAGCCATCTTTTTTTAGTAATTGGAAAATCCTTGTTAATAATATTAAGCTAGAAATTCCTTCATATTTGGGATCATTGTCGGGAAATAAAGAGCCCATATCTTTTTTGCCTGCTGCCCCTAGTAAGGCATCCCCCATACTGTGCAATAGAAGATCAGCATCAGAATGTCCCCTCAGGCCCATTGGATGGGATATATGAACTCCCCCTAAAATAAGTTTCCTCCCCCTTACCAGAGGATGCACATCGTATCCTATTCCTACACGCATCTATTTATCCTAGTCGTTAGTTCAGAAGACAGCGTATATATTTTAGCATTCTATGCAACATGCTACCCACTCCTTTTGAACTAAAAACTAAAAGCGCAAAGCTAAAAACCATAATTCAAAATTTAAAAGTTGTCTTTCCTTTTCTTTAATTGGCATTAGACTTTAAGTTTTAGTCTTACATTTTTAGTTTTACGTTATGGTTTTGCGCTTTTCGCTTTACGTTCTACGCTTTTTTGCTATACGCTGTTTCTTAACAATATCTCAGCTAATTTCAAATCCAGGGAAGTAGTAATCTTGATATTCATCTCATCTCCCAGAACTATTACGACTTTCTTCCCTATTTTTTCTACCAGGGCAGCATCATCACTTGCCCATTGACCCGATTCCCTGGCTGTTTCGTAGGCTTTCCATATTATCTCTCTCTTGAACCCCTGAGGAGTCTGAATAGAGTAGAGTTTCTTTCTATCCAGGGTCTGAGCCACAGCACTTTCTCGGCTAACCTCCTTGACTGTTTCTTTCATTGGAACAGCTAATATTGCCGCTCCATATTTCTCTACCTGGTGAATTAATCTTTCGATTAACTCAGGAAAGATTAAAGGGCGAACTCCATCGTGTATAAGCACTATATCAGTATCTCTATCTACTACCCGCAGTCCCTGGAAGACAGAATCACCTCTCTCTTTACCTCCCTCAACAGTAGCTTTTATTTTTTTGTAGTCAGAGTAGGATAGAATCGATTTCTGAACATATTCCTTCATTTTGGGAGGTATAACCAGAATAATTTTGTCTATCAGCTCACACTTTTCAAACCTCTCAATAGTCCAGCAAAAAATTGGCTTTTTGCAAAGATAAGAAAACTGCTTTGGTCGAACTTCACCAAACCTTGCTCCTCTACCAGCTCCTACGATAATGACCTCCACTCTCACTTGGCTTGTCCCTTGGCTCTGACTCTTTTCACTTTTATTTTGTTCTTATTTGCCTCTTGCTTTAACTCAGTGAATATCATTTTTCCTGTGGTAGTCTGAAGGACAGAAGTCACGATAATCTCTGCTTCCCTGCCAATGTACTTCTTTCCTTTCTCTACCACCACCATTGTGCCATCTTCCAGATAGGCAATTCCCTGATTAGGATTTTCTCCTTCCTTGAGGATGTTGATTCTTAAAGCCTCTCCCGGCAAAAGAATAGGCTTGAGAGCAGTAGCTATTTCATTTATGTTCAGTACCTCTACATCTTTGATCTTAGCTACTTTCTTAAGATTATAATCGTTAGTAATTACCAGTCCTTTCATTACTTTGGCTAATTGAAGTAATTTACTATCGACTTCTAGTATATCTGGAAAATCGGTATCCACAATTTCCACGGGAACTGTCTCCTGGTTTTGGAGTCTATTGACTATATCCAAACCTCTTCTACCTCGAGTTCGCTTGGTGGAAGATGAAGAATCGGCAATCTGCTGTAGTTCAGTAAGAACAAAATGTGGAATTACCAGTATTCCTTCTATAAAACCAGTTTCACAGAGGTCAACTATTCTACCATCAATAATAACAGACGTATCCAGGATTTTATATTTTCCCGTTCCTGCAGTGATTTTCTTACCAGTAAACCGGAATAGAAAATTAGCTATTTCCTCTTTTCTTTTAAGGGATACAGCCAAACCAATAGTAGCAAATATCAGATTAATCAGAAAAAGAATAAAGGGAGAAAACGACTTCAAGGGAACAATCCATAGAATAGGATAAGCTATCAGATTGGCGATTATAACACCTCCCCCTAATCCCAGTACGCCTATTATTAATCCTTTTACAGAAACCTTGCTTAGCTTTAGTTCAATAGCAATTATTATCGTAGCTATCCAGCATCCCGTCAAAGCAGGTATCCAAGGATTAAACTCCATAAAAAGCGCTATTCCATAACAAACAATACCTACTAAAATAACAAATAGAGTCCGTAATCTTATCTCTTCAAATTTCATTAAACTCTCACCTCCTTTTTTTAGCGTATAGCGGTTAGCGGATAGCGTATAGTGAAAATGCAAAACCAAAACTCAGAATTAAACTAAAATTAAGAAAAAATGAGTTTTGAATTATAGTTTCTTGCCTTGAGCTTTTCACTTTGTTGACTTCTCCTATACGCTAAACGCTAAATGCTCTATTAGTAACGTTTGCCTAGCAAGGCTCTATTCTTGAGTCGTTCTAACTCCCGCTTGATAGAGCCAGCTCTCCTCTCTCCTACCTCATTTATTTCGGTTAATTCTAGCACAGTTGAGTTCATGATATTGGGTAAATCTCCCAGGGCAGCTACTACATTTTCTACCACTGAGACTGGTAAATGAGGCACTTTGGATAGAATTCGATATCCTTTGGGGAAAACTGACAAATCCAGGTTCTCAGGTTTTGTCCCGTAACCCAGAATACGCATAATACCTTCTGCTTCTAACAGCTTTTCCGTATTTATTACTTCTAATTCTAGGCAGACTTTCTCATAATCTTCCTTTACATAGTCTTGCAATATTTGTCTAGTTTCACTTAAGGTATTACCTACTATTTCCTTTAGTTGCATCTCTGTCAAACGTCCCTCTCCCCCCAGCTCTATAATATATCTTTCTATTTCCTCTTTTATCCTTCTTATCATTTCGCCTCTTTGAATAGCTCTTATCGCATCAATCAACCTCATTTCATCCTGAAATTCCAAAAAGTCTAGTTCTGTTAACACCTCGTTGAAGGCTGCCCGGTATCTTTCCAGAGTTTGTAGCGCTTGATTGGCCCTGTTTATAAGTTCAGGTACGCTCCCTAAGACATACTTGGTTTCTCCCTGATACAAAGTAATTACGTGCCTAGACTGAGAAACAGCTATAACAGGACAATCTATCTGCTTGGCCATTCTCTCTGCTGCCCGGTGACGAGTTCCTCTTTCGCTAGTAGATATTAGATAATCTGGAACTAACTGAGTATTAGCATATAAAATTCTTTTTGCATCTCTAGAGAGAATAATAGCTCCATCCATCTTAGCCAATTCAGCCAGAGCAGCAGGAGTCAGGTAACAGTCCACCTTAAAACCTCCCTCAACAACACTAAGTACTTTTTCTGTATCTCCTATAACAATAAGACCACCCGTCTTTGCCTGTAATATTATTTTTAGCCCCTGGCCTAGAGTGGTTCCCGGAGATACTATTTTAAGAAATGTCCATAATTTTTCCTCCTTGCCTTTCTTATCTTCAGGCATTCATATTCTCCTTTATTCCTTTTTCAAGAGCATCCTCAATTCTTTTCACCCCTATTAACTCCACCTCCGGTAAATTTTTTATTCCTCTCGCTTCACAATAAGGCAATAAATAGCGCCTGAATCCAAGCTTTACTGCTTCTTTTATCCTCTTTTCAATGAAACTCACAGGTCGTATTTCTCCTGTAAGTCCCACCTCGCCGATAGCAACCGCTTGTTTCAACAAAGGCTTGTTCTTAAGACTGGAAGCAACAGCCAAAGTTATAGCCAGATCACAAGCAGGTTCACTTATTTTCACTCCTCCAGCTATGTTCAAATAAACATCCTGGTTAAAAAAACGTAGTCTTCCTCGTTTTTCCAATACAGCCAGAAGCAGACAGAGTCTATTATAATCTATACCCTGAGCTATTCTTCTAGGAATAGCCAGATTGGAAGCACTTACCAGGGCCTGAATCTCTACCAAGAAACTACGAGTTCCCTCAATAGTAGGCACTATAGCTGTACCTGAAGCGTTTTCATTCGTAGAAGAATTCCTTAGAAAAAATTTAGAGGAATCAGTGACTTCTTTTAAACCGTCTTTCTCCATACTAAAGATTCCAATTTCCGAAGTAGAACCAAACCGATTCTTGACTGTCCGTAGGATTCTGTAGTGAGAGTCTCTCTCCGATTCAAAATAAAGAACCGTATCTACAATATGCTCTAATATCTTTGGTCCAGCAATAGCACCCTCCTTGGTAACGTGACCTATTATAAAAATAGTTATCTCTTTCTGCTTGGCTAATCGCATCAGATAAGCTGTAGATTCTCTTATTTGAGAAGGAGAACCAGCAAGAGAATTATAATTTTCGCTATAGATAGTTTGAATGGAATCTATTATTACTATTTTGGGATTTAACTCACTAATTTGATGAGTAATTTCTTCTAGATTAGTCTGGGACGAGATATAAAGATAATCTGAATCTATTCCCAGCCTTGAAGCTCTTAACTTACTCTGCCCTGCTGATTCTTCTCCTGATACATAAAGAACCGACGATTCTGAACCACTTAGTCGGTTACCTATTTCTAGAAGGAGAGTAGACTTACCAATTCCCGGTTCCCCCCCAATTAATACAACAGACCCCGGGACTACCCCACCTCCTAAAATACGGTCAAATTCTTTCATCCCGCTTGCATGCCGATTTTGGTTATAACCTTTAACTTCTTTGAGAAGCTTAGGTTTGTCGTAAGAGAAAGTTGAATTTCGGGAAAGACCTCCTTTTCTTATTTTTTCTTCATAAAAACTATCCCACTCACCACACTCAGGGCAACGGCCAAGCCACTTAAAAGAGATATATTGGCAATTTTGACAAATAAATCTGCTCTTTTCTTTTTCCATTACGAATATGTCTTTTTTAATAGGTCTATATGCTGCAAGGCCCTTCCTGTTCCAATAGCTACACAAGACATAGGGTCGTCCGCTAGATGGGTGGTAATACCAGTTGTTTCTTCTATCAGTTGGGGGAAATTTTTTAAAAGACTCCCCCCACCAGCCAGAAAAATCCCCTTTTCAATTATATCTGCGGCTAGTTCCGGCGGCGTTTTTTCCAGAACTCGTTTTGTTCCCTCTACAATCGAGGACAGCGGTTCAGATAGAGTTTCAGAAATTTCTTCTGCCGTAACTTCGATAGTCTTTGGCAGGCCCGCTAACAAATCCCGGCCTCGTATACTCATTTTCTCATTCTTGGGAGGATAAATAGCATATCCTATATTATGCTTTATCTCTTCTGTACTAATTTCTCCTACGGTAAGGTTATATTTTTTCCTTAAGTATCTACTAATAACCTCGTTTTGTTTATTACCACCAGTACGAAGAGTTTGCGCAGTGACAATGTCCCCCATAGAGAGAACAGCCACGTCAGTAGTGCCGCCCCCTACATCTATAACCATATTACCTTCTGGCTTAGTAATATCAAGGTTTGCTCCTATAGCCACTGCTTTAGATTCTTCGATAAGAAAGACCTTCTTGCATCCAACTTTAATGGCAGCGTTTTTTACGGCTCTTTTTTGTATAGAAGTCCCTCCTGAAGGTATACAAATCATCAAATAAGGCGGAAAGAAAACCCATTTTTTGTGAATTTTCTTGATATAGAATTTAAGCATATTCTCCACAATACTGTAGTCAGCAATAACCCCGTCTTCTATCGGCTTTATGGCTACGATAGCACTGGGAGTTCTCCCCAGCATCTCCCTGGCTTCTTTTCCAATAGCAAGGATTTTGCCGGACTCTTTATGCATAGCTACCACAGAAGGTTCATTAAGGACGACTCCTTCGCCTTCTACGTAAATCAATATATTGGTAGTTCCCAGATCTATTCCAATCTTCTTACTAAACGCGAACATCTTAATCTCTCATCCTTTCAATTCTGGCTCCTAATTTAGATAATTTCTCTTCCAATTTCTCGTAGCCACGGTCCACATGGTTAATTTCCTTGACTTCGCTCATCCCTTCGGCTGCCAATCCAGCCAGAATAAGAGCTGCTCCTCCTCTTATATCGGGAGCTGTAACAGAAGCTCGACGAAGCGAAGAAACCCCATTTACCTCTACCTTTGCTTTTTCTCTTTTGATTTGGGCTCCCATCTTCTTTAAGCCAGCAATATGAGTAAAACGACTCTCAAAGATAGTCTCAGTAATCGTACTAGTCCCCTTAGCCAGACAAACAACAGTGGTTATCTGTGGTTGTAAATCGGTAGAAAAACCAGGATAAGGAAGAGTCTTAATCCCGATTGGTTTTAAAACATCGTCTCCCTTGACTCTTATCGTGTAGTTATCGACATCAATCTCTGCTCCCATTTGTCTTAATTTATCAAGAATTATTCTTAGATAATTAGGAGAAATGCCTTCTAGAATTACTTCTCCTTTAGTAATGACAGCTGCCATTAGCAAAGTTCCTGCTTCAATTCGGTCAGGAATTACTGAATGGCTTGCCGGAAAAAGTTCCTTTACTCCATCTATTCTTAGTATGTCTGTCCCTTCTCCTTCTATATGCGCTCCCATCTTTTTCAAAAAATTTGCTACATCTATTACTTCAGGATCACAAGAAGGATTCTTAATCAAGGTTGTCCCCTTAGCTAAAGTAGCAGCAAACATTATGTTCTCTGTCGCTCCTACACTGGGAACATCCAAATAAATATTGGCCCCCCGAAGATTTTTTTTTACCCGCGCTTCAATATATCCATTTCTAACCTCAATACTTGCTCCCAATTGTTTTAGTCCTTCAAGATGAAGATCTACTGGTCTTGCACCTATATTACATCCTCCCGGAAGAGAAACCCTTGCTCGTCTGCAGCGGGCTAAAAGAGGCCCTAAAACGAGGATGGAAGCTCGCATCAATTTAACCAGGTCATAGGGAGTCTCCCAGCAAGAGAGAGATGCGGAATCAACCTCCACAGTTTTATTCTCTCTCTCTGCCTTAATCCCTAGTTCTTCCAGTACCCTACACATGGTTACTATGTCCGTAAGACAAGGAACATTTTCCAGATGGGATTTCCCCTCCGTTAATAAACAAGCAGCCAGTATGGGAAGGGTAGCATTCTTAGCTCCATTTACCCTGAGTTTCCCTTTTAGGGGAAATCCTCCCTTGATAATAAATTTATCCAATTGTTTCCCCGTATCTCGTATTGCGTATATCGTATTGCGCAATACGCATCACGCACGACGACATACCATGTATTGTTTTATATTATTCTAATGTCTGCTTTTTCCCTTAATTCTTTTATCCATTTCTGTAATCTTTCTTCTTCTTTTTTGTTTCTTAAATAACTTTCCATCTGGTCTTTATGCTCAGAATAAAGAAATTCTCTCCGTTCCTTTAGTTGAATAACCCAGAAAGAATTATTCTCTTTCATTTCTAATTTACTTGCCTGTCCTATTTTTAGGGGAATAATAGCCTCTCTCAGGTACGGTTTAATATCTCTTAGGTTGATTTCACCTTCCCGGAAGGATTCAGAGCCTAAAGATATCTCTTCTACCAGTAGAGCAGAGTCTTCGCCTTCTTCTAATCTTTTTTGTATCTTATCTGCTATAGTTTCATCCTTTACCATAAAATAGGCTATTTTAACCTTTCCTATCTCTTCTAGCTCCTCCTGGTAAATTTGGTAAAATTCGTTTACTTCTTTTTCTGAATCCGAGAATCCATCCAGATACCGTTTTAATTTTAAATAGAAATCATCTACTTCTGCCTCTTGTATTCTTATATCTTCGTTGATTTGTATCCGTTTTTGATATATCATCCCCTCTTGCAAAGACATTTTTTCCATCCACTCTCTGTATTCAGCAACGGTCAAATTACTCTCTCTTAATATTGTTTCCAGCTCTGTTTGAGAATACTTTTTCTCAAGTTCGGATAGCCGCTCCTCTATCAATTGAGAATTTATTGGTATTCCTTCCTTTCTTGCTTCTTGACCAAGGATGCAGATATCTATCATATCCTGAACTCCAAATCTTTCCTTAATTATAACTTTTCCCTGGTTTAATTGCCTTTGAGTGATAATCTCTCCGTTTACTATAGCCACTATCCTATCAATCAATTCAGCCGAATAGACAAAGGTAGCTGATGACCCTATCCAGAAAGAAACCAAAAGCAAAATATAACTCAACTTAGCAAGCATTATGGTATTTTTGAGTATATCACATCTTTTAATTCTTGTAAAATCTCTATCAGGGAGATTAACGATTCCTCCTCCCTCCCTTTCTTAATTATCAGTAAATTCTTTTCGTCAAGCGGAAAAGGTTGCACCTCGGGCCATAACTTTTCCTTGATTTTATTCCGCTTTTCCTGATCAAGAGGGGCAAAAGGAGAAAAAGTAACCCAGACCTTAGAATTTCTACTTCTCAAAGAAATAATCCCCAGTTTTTTTGTCATAAGTCCTATTCGTAAAAGACTGATCAGATTTCTAACCTGGCGAGGAAGGAGCCCGTAGCGATCTCGTAATTCCTCTTTAAACTCAAAAACCTCTTCTTCTTTCTCTATCTTTCCTGCCTTACGATAAAGTTCAAATCTTTGTTTCTGGTAAGGTACATAAAAAGAAGGAATTCTTGCCTCTACTTCCAGATCTAAACTAAGAGGTAAAGATTGAGAGATTTTTTTTCCTCTTAATCTCTTTACTTCCTCAGAAAGAAGCTGAGTGTAAAGAGTAAAACCCACTGCCCCTATATGCCCATGTTGTTCTCTCCCTAGAAGATTGCCTGCTCCTCTTATTTCAAGGTCCTGCATGGCAATGTGAAAGCCAGCTTTTGTATCTCTAAATTGATTAATAACCTCCAGTCGTCTACGAGCTTCGTCGGTAAGAGGCTTGTTAGGAGTAGGAAAGAAGTAGACATACCCTTTTTCCTTTCCCCTGCCCACTCTTCCCCTTAACTGATAAAGTTCAGCCAGTCCAAATTGCTCTGCGTTTTCCACAATCAATGTATTCACATTAGGCATATCTATGCCAGATTCAATAATGGTAGTGCAAACCAATATGTTATATCTTTTTTTTAAAAAATCCCTGATTATAACTTCCAATTTCTTAGAAGGCATCCTTCCATGGGAAACAGCGATGCAACTATAAGGAACTATTCTTTTTATCTTCTGGGCAACTTTGTAGATATCCTTAATTCTGTTATAAAGATAAAAGACCTGCCCATTCCGTTCTAACTCATTGAGTATCATCCTTTTTATTAATGTCTCATTGTACTCTGTTACCTCGATTTCTACATTTTGTCTTTCTGGAGGAGGCGTAGAAATC
Organism: uncultured Clostridia bacterium; assembly: GCA_964594375.1. Lineage (GTDB taxonomy): Bacteria > Aerophobota > Aerophobia > Aerophobales > AE-B3A > AE-B3A. The sequence continues at coordinate 39,545 of CAZQMG010000001.1, forward strand.
ATACTCATTTCTCTCACTCCTACTAAAGACATATAGAGAGAGCGAGGAATTGGAGTAGCGCTCAAGCTTAAAACATCAACTGACTTCTCCATTTCTCTCAATTTTTCCTTCTGAAGTACCCCAAATCGCTGTTCTTCATCAATGATTACCAGCCCTAAATCTTTAAAGTGTATATCTCTTTGAATTAAACGATGAGTTCCTATGACGACATCTATTCTTCCTTCTTTGAGACCCATAATAATATCTTTTTGTTTAGAGAGAGCCTGGAAGCGAGAAAGCACCTCTATATAAATAGGATAGGCTGCCATCCTCTCTTTAAATGTTCGGTAGTGTTGTTCAGCAAGAATGGTAGTAGGAACCAAAATAGCCACTTGTTCATTGTCCATCACTGCTTTAAAAGCCGCTCGTATAGCTACTTCTGTTTTTCCGTATCCGGCATCGCCGCAGATTAATCTGTCCATTGGAGTGGGGCTTTCCATGTTTTGCTTTATTTCCTGGGTAGTCTTTAATTGGTCAGGGGTTTCTTCATAAGGAAAAGATGACTCAAACTCTAGTTGCCACTCCGTATCAGGAGAAAAAGAACGGCCAGAAATTGTCTTTCTTATGGAGTAGAGTCTTAGAAGAGAGGAAGCAAGTTCCCGAGTCGCCTTTCTAACCTTTTGTTTTATCCATCTCCATCGCCCTCCTTCCAGACTATAGACAGGAGGAGGGCAGTCAGAGCTTCCTGCATATTTGTGAAGGCGATCCAATTGATGAATAGGAATAAAGAGACGATCGGTCCCCTTGTAGTCAACGCGGAAGTAATCGTTCTTCTTTCTATCAATCAATAGGGTTTCTATGCCTTTGAATTTACCTACTCCGTAATCAATGTGAACCACATAATCCTCTTCTTTGAGTTCCGTCCATCTTTTAATCCTTTTTTCTTCCTGGCTGGACCATCTCTGTCGCCTTTCCCTATAACGCTTAAAAATATCTTCATCAGTTACAAAAACCTGTTTTGCTTCCTTGAAGATAAAACCTTTTCTTAAATCACCTATAACAATGGAAAGAAAAGAGGAATCCTCTACTAAAAAGAATTTTTCCTTTAATGCTGCTTCAATTCCTTTCTCTTGTAATAGTTCTTTTAGCCTTTGTCCCTGTCCTGGACTGGGAGTCAACAATATTATCTTATACTCTTTTTTTATCCATGACTTTATATCTTCAATTAATAAATCAAAATGCCCTTGATAAGAAGTCAAGGAAGAAAAGGATAAAGAAAGAGGTCGTTTAGATATTGCCCAGGAGACTTTTCCAGAAAATCCGGAAAGACATAGGCTTGCACTCTTCAAAAAACACTTAAGAGTCGCCGCTTTCTGGCAATTTTTTTCTTCCATTTGTCTTTGGATTCCACCTGGCTCATCCAAAATGATAAGAGAAGGAGTGATAACCCTAAAAAAAGGGGAGAGGTCCTCCCCCGATTTTCTAGTTGAAAATATTTCATTTCTTGAAGATACTAAAACCTTTTCTCTTTTCTTTACAGAAGACTGGGTGAGAGGGTCAAATTCTCGTATAGATTCTATCTTTTCTCCCAAGAATTCGATTCTAATAGGATGGAAATAAAGAGGAGAGTAGAAATCTATAATTCCTCCTCGGTAGGCACACTCTCCTACTTCCTCTACCAGGGGGCAAGGCTCGTATCCTCTTTCGGCAAGAGATTTGAGAAGTGTATCTCGGCTAGCCTTGGCTCCTTTTCTTAAGCAAAAAATGTCCTTATTAAAAGCGGAAAAGGAAGGTACTTTCTGATAGATGGCAGTCAGAGAAGCTACTATCAGGATATTCTTCTCTTTTCTTAATTGGTGGAGAATTCGAAGATGCGCCCCCTCTGAACCTTTTCTTCTGGAAGAGAGGAGAAACATTTTTTCTTTCTGGCAAAGAAAAGTGCACAAATCCCCATAAAGATTCTCAGCTTGAGCATCCTGGGGAGTTATAAATAAAAAAAACCCCTCTACTTCTTCTCTTAGAAGAGATACTAGGTAAGATTTTCCTTCTGGCGTTAATCCATATATCCAATATGAAGCATTGCCTTTTTTTATATCATTAAAGCAATTTTTGAGTTTGTCTATTAACACTTACAATTCTTCCCTCCCTATTTCCTCTTGTAAGGATTTTATCAAATTATCAAGTTCTCCATCCAAAATATCTCCCAATTTGTGAAGAGTAAAATGAATACGATGGTCAGTTAATCGATTCTGGGGGAAGTTATAAGTCCTGATACGTTCTGACCTGTCTCCACTTCCAATCTGACTCTTTCTCTGTAAAGAGATATTCTTTTGCTGCTCCTCTCTTTTTCTTTGCAGGAGTTCGGCTCGCAGTATCCGCATAGCCTTAATCTTGTTTTGATGTTGAGACCTCTCATCTTGACACTGGGTAACAATTCCCGTAAGTAGGTGAGTAATTCTCACCGCTGAGTCAGTGACATTTACATGCTGCCCCCCCGCTCCTCGAGAGTGAAAGGTGTCTATACGCAAATCTTCAGGTTTTGTCTCTACTTCTATTTCATCAGCTTCGGGAAGAACAGCTACAGTAACCGTGGAGGTATGAATTCTTCCGCTCGATTCAGTTACCGGAACTCTCTGCACTCTATGCACCCCACTTTCGTAACGTAAATTAGAAAAAACTTCTTTTCCGTTGATAGCAAAGATAAGCTCTCTGAATCCTCCTCTGTCCGTGGAATGATGAGTTATTTCTTCTAAATTCCATTCTTTTTTTTCTGCAAAACGAGTATACATTTTGTACAAATCAGCGGCAAACAGAGCTGCTTCTTCACCCCCTGCCCCTGCCCGAATTTCCATAATGACATTTCTTTGAGAATAGCTATCTTTTGAAGAGAAAAATTTCAAAAGTTCTCCTTCCACATTTTCTAGCTTAATCTCTAGTTCTTCCCTTTCTTCCTCAGCTAGTTGATGTATTTCTTTTTCTTTTTGATCTGAAAGCAACTTCTGTAATTTATCTATTTCTTTTTGTAATTTTTTATATTTCTGCCATAGAGAAACTGCCTCCTCCAGCTTACCATGTTCCTTGCTGTAGCTTTCTAAAAGTTGCCTATTTCCTAAAATAGAGGAATCAGAGAGGAGTCTGTTAAGTTCTTTATAGCGTTTTTCCATTTCTTTTAATTTAGCAATCTGGGATGGGGATATCAATTTACTTTTCTCTTTTCCTCTTTTCGAGACACGAGATACAAGATACGATTCACATTTTTTTAAGGTAGCTAGGTTTGTACTGAAGGTGGGGTAGGTTTTGAAGTTATGATTTTCCCCCAATCTTTTTCTTGCCATACCCGGCGAACCTTGCTAAGTTCATCCAACAATATCTTACGAGTCTCTTCATCCTGGCATAGGGGAGATGCTTTGAAGTATTTGATAAGACCCTCAAGTCTTTTTAAGCAGGTATTGCGGGCTTTTTTCTCTATTTTCACTGCCCTTGGTCCTGTTGAGTCTTCTTTCAGTTCAGCCATCTTCTTGGCTGAATTACAAGTCCAGGTTGTAGGTGGTTTTCCCGTATTGATAATGGTCTCCGCCGCTTTATGTTTTTCTCCTACATATTTGCCGCTAATTCTACCCATCAAAATAACAGCGCCACGCAGTAGTAAGACAAACAAGGCAATAAAGGCTAAGAAGATAAGGGAAAGCTTTAACATTTAGGCAACTATCCCTTGCAGGCTAAGCTCTTCAACAAAATGGCAAGACACATAGTGCCCAGAGTTAATTTCTTTTAATTGAGGACTCTCTTTTCTACAAAGCTCCTTGGTATACCGACAGCGAGGATGAAAGTAACAGCCAGAAGGGGGATTAGCTGGATTGGCTACCTCACCGGATAGGATAACTCGCTCCATTTTCAGGCGAGGGTCAGGCTTAGGCACAGCAGACATGAGGGCTTCCGTATAAGGATGCTGAGGATTAAGGAATAACTCTTCTGTTTCGGCCATCTCCACAATCTTTCCTACGTACATTACTGCTACTCTGTCAGAGATATGTTCGATAACACTTAAATCGTGGGCAATAAAAAGATAGGTTAGATTAAACTTTCCTTGCAGGTCTTGCAAAAGATTGAGGATTTGCGCCTGGACAGAAACATCCAGGGCTGAGACTGGTTCATCAGCTACAACAAGCTTTGGGTTGGGAGCAAGAGCTCGAGCAATACCAATTCTTTGCCTTTGTCCTCCACTGAAGGCGTGCGGATAACGTTTCAGATGCTTTATGTTTAACCCTACTACTTTAACCAAATCTTTGACTCTTTCCTGTAACTCTTTACCTTTAGCAATATTATTGACCAGTATCGGCTCTCCTATTATGTCCAGGACGGTCATTCTAGGGTCTAAGGAAGAATAAGGGTCCTGGAAGACCATCTGCATATCCTTTCTCATTCTCCGGAGTTCTTTTTTCTCCAAACGGGCAATGTCTATCATTTCGTCATCTTCAGTCTTAAAAAGAATTTCTCCTTCTGTAGGTTCAATTGCTCTCAAGATGCATCTGCCGGTAGTGGTCTTACCACAGCCAGACTCTCCTACCAGGCCTAAAGTCTCTCCTTCTTTAATATATAGGTCTATATCATCTACGGCTTTAACATAACCAACCACCTTCCTCCAGAATCCCTTCTCAATAGGAAAATATCTCTTTAGAGACTTAACTTTAAGAAGGGTGCCGTTACCGTTATTTCCTATGATTAAACTCCTTTAATTATAGAGAAAACATCTTACCCTATGTTTTTTCTTTACTTCAACCAGCGGGGGGATATCTTTATTACAGATACCTTTTTTTGCCTGGCGACAGCGGGCATAAAAGCCACACCCCACCGGAAGATCGAGTGGAAGAGGGACAGTTCCCTCAATGGATTCAAGACGAGCCTTTGCTTTTTTCCCCACTCTAGGGATAGATCTTAATAGCGCTTGAGTATAAGGATGAAGGGGATCATAGAAGAGGTTATCCACACTGGCGTATTCCACTATCCTGCCTAGGTACATTACTGCCACCTCATCTGATATTTCAGCAATGACTCCCAAGTTGTGAGTAATATAGATAATAGACATACCAAACTTAGCCTGTAGGCTCTTCATCAGTTCAAGGATTTGGGCCTGGACAGTGACATCTAAGGCGGTGGTTGGTTCATCAGCAATAAGAATAGAGGGATTACAGGATAAAGCCATAGCAATCATGGCTCTTTGTCTCATACCTCCAGAAAGTTGATGGGGATATTCATCAATTCTTCGCTGAGGATTGGCAATACCTACCTTATCAAGCATATCTATGGCTAGTTTTCTTGCTTCTTCCTTATTTACATTCTGGTGAAGAAGAATTGCCTCTATAATCTGATTGCCAATGGTGTGAAGAGGAGAAAAAGAGGTCATCGGTTCTTGAAATATCATAGCTATCTCTTTTCCCCGGATAGACCTGATTTCTTTTCCCCGTGAATCTAGTCCGGCTAAATCTAAAGGCCCTTTTTTGGCGTTCCCATTCTTCCGTTGAAGAAGAATTTTCCCTTCTATTTTTCCTGGATCAGGGACTATCCTGAGAATTGACTGAGCAGTAACGCTTTTACCACAACCAGATTCTCCTACAAGACCTAAAACTTTCTCTTTTCTTACTTTAAAGCTAACTCCATCTACTGCTTTCAGAACACCCTCGTCTAAATAAAAATAGGCTTTAAGGTCATTTACTTCCAATAAAGAACTATCATTTTTCATTGCAAATCCCCCTCTCTTTTCACAGTAAGCCACCTTGGCACGCTAAATCTTCACTAAAGCACGTATACCGCTGTCTAATGGAGGAGCGATAGCGACGTGGCAATCAATTTGTAGCGGTCGGATTCATCCGACAATTGTGCCATAAATGGCACCGCTACATTTGCTTCGGGATTTCATCCCTCGCAATGACACGGGCTTCACCGAGTATTTACGCCGCCTTCCTAGATTCTCTCCCAGAAATCAAATTGTATATTTAATATATCAATAGCAAAACCAGAGAATTTGTCAAATTTTATCACTTATCCCCTATAAACTCAACCTCTTGCCAGTAATCTCTTGGTAAGCTTCCAGGTATTTCTTACTTGTTTTTT
>CAZQMG010000002.1:0-35278 GCA_964594375.1 uncultured Clostridia bacterium
ATTCTGATACTTAAATTTAGTCTAATTTACCAGAAAGACAATAATTGTCAAATGCGCTGCCTTGACTTTTATTATCGATTTGCCTAAAATTAAGAAGTACCTCAGGACAATTTCTTCCGTCGCTGTATAGTAGCTTCTTATTTTTTCTACTCAGCTTCTCGTTTCGGGAAAGATATAAAAGACTTTGAAGGGGGAAACATCCCCCCTCAACGGCCTTCGGCCTGCTCCCCCCAAGTTCAAGAAAAGGCAGAGCATCGTCGCTTTGCTCCTCAAACAGTATATTTTTCTTTTTCCTCAACTCGAAGCTTCGTTAAGGTTGCTCCTATAAGGCTTCTTCAGAAAATGTCCTTCGGTAGACCATATAATTTCCTAGTTCATCCAGGAAAAATGAAAAATAGGAGAGTGAAAAATGGCCAATAAAGCCAAAATTGGATTTCTTGATTTTAATGATGAAAGAGAGCATGTGCTGGAAGAAACCTTCCAGAATGCCCAGGGGTTAAAGAAAAATGTAGTAAGGACGTTGGAAAGGGTAGGGGGTATGGAGATTGTCGATTCAGCTGAATCGTTTAGCGGTTTTGACAAAATGGTCTGGCGAGTGGAGATAGCCAGAAAACAGGCAAAAATATTGGCTGAAGCTGATATAGACGGCCTGATTCTTCACTATAGCCTATGGGCTTCGCCCCGATTGGCCAGGATAGCAACCCAGATTATCCTCAGAGAAAAAGAGAAAAAGAATAGAGTTATTCCTATTTTAATACTTACTAATCTAGCTCCTGAGCAGCCGGGAATGGTGGGTGGAATGGCTGCCGCCGGGGGCCTGGATCAACTGGGTATAGCGAATATAAGAATATGGAGCAGGAATATAGCCAATGACCCAGAAAAACTCAAGCAGATTGTGGCATTTGCCAGATTTGCTCAAGATAGAGCCAAAAGCTCTTCTTCTGCCGACGAGGTAGTTGAAAGACTACACGGTCAGATTTATGGAGAAATTGGTGGTAGGAGTATTCAAATCGTCACCGCCGAAGCTGACCCTCTTCAATGGGCTAAAATCTTTGGAGTCGATACTCAACCAATTGATCAATTAGAAATCATTAGAAGAGCGAGCCAGATGATTTCCTGGCGTGATGGAGTAAATAGCGAAATAACAGAAATAAGTGATAAGAGGATTAATAAGGCTTTCAATTTTCTCACTGAAAATGTAGAAAGTGTAAATTATGAAGATAAATTCACTGAAGATAAGCTCAAATACCAACTTGCTTGCTATTATGCTACTCAGGATATCATTGCCGAAAATGACCTTGATTTCATCGGTATCAAATGTCAACCAGAATTGAGTGAGTATCATGTAACCCAATGTTTAACTCAGGCTTTCAGTAATGACAGCCGAGGCCCTGCCGGTGAGAAGAAAGAAGTTGTGGTCTGCGCTTGTGAAGATGATAAAGACGCTGCTCTTACCCAACAGATAATGTATCTTTTGACTGGCAGACCAACTATGTTTGCTGACTTTCGATATCTGGATCCAGAAAGAAATATCCTTTACCTGGTAAATTGCGGTGCTCATACTCCCTGGTTTGCCACACGAAGCAGTAGGATTGAAGATAATTTAGCTAAAATAAAGCTGGATAAACAAGCCTTTTTCTATGCTGCCTGTGGCGCAACGGTCAACTTTGATGCCGCACCTGGGCCAGTAACCGGAGCAAGGCTGGCAAGAAAGAATGGTAGATATTGGATGAATATAGTCCCCGGTGAGTTTGTGAAAAGACCGGCTAATGCTGTACTAACTACTCCCGGTTGGCCTAATGCTTTTATGAAATCTAGAGTCCCTATGGAACAACTTTTCCGGGAGCATCCCTGTAACCATATGCAGCTGGTAGCTGGTGATTATGTGGCTGGTCTGGTAGAGGTATGTGAGAAGCTGGGGATAGGATATAAGGTGCAAGATAAGAATCTGGAGTATGAAAAAGTAGTTTAGAGTGAACTCATTCACACTTTTCGAGATAGGAAATACTCAGTGTTATGCGATGTAGTGACTGCGGTTTAGCAAGATAAATCGTCTTATTCAGAAATGAAAATTACTTTTTCTTAATTACCAATCCATCATAAGCTATCTCGTATCCATACTTTTTTCCATATTCAACTAACTCAGAATGTATGGGATTTCCTTCATGTGATATATGAGTGGCAAAAATTCGAGAATTCTTTTTTAACAGATTTTCTTTCCTCATCCTTTGTACATGTTCGATAAATTGGTTAGCATTCAGATGTCCTTCTCCATGAATATTCGGACCATAAGTATGATCAAGAACCACAATATCAAATTTAAGCTTCTTTTCATGAAAACCTTTCCATGTTTCTTCTGGAATCATATCAGTATCGACACCATAAAAAACAGTATAATCATTTTCTGTAATGGTATATAAGAGTGAATCGACTGACTTATCATGGCTTGTGGGAAATGCCGTTATTTGATAGTTTCCCGCTTCAAAGGATTGGAGATATTTTGCGGGATGAACACTTATATTCATACGTTCTTGTTCTTTTTGATCAAGAAGATTAGTTACGCAACCTTCGTTTTTTAACATCTCCGACATCTTTCTGAGCGTCGCATTTGAAGCATATAGTTCAAGATGAGGAATATTTTCTACAGCATATTCTGGTATACGAGTAGAAAAATGTGATGCGTCAAAATGATCTGAATGCGAATGAGTTTGTAGGCAATATCGAATATCTGGCATAGAAATCCCATACATAAAAGAAGCGGTCATGATATCAGGTCCAAAATCTATCAATAGGTCTCGATTGATAAGTAGGGATGATCTTTTTCTAAAATTTCGTCCACCGAGTTTACGGGCTTGTTCACACGCTTTGCATCGGCAAAACACCAAAGGATACGAGGTCGCTGCTGCTGTTCCCAAAAAAGTAATTTCCATATTGTTTATTTCCTATTGTGGTTATTTATGGGTAAAACGAAGCAGTCACTATTTTGCTTAACGTTCGTCCTGCGGGTACAAGAAGTTGCTGGAGCGAGGTACGAGCGGAAGTAATTTGGGTGAGCGACGATGGAGCGAGCCTTGTACTCGCTGTTATATGCAGTATTCGTGCTTCCTTTAGTTTTTCGATTGTTCTGCATCTATTGCTTTAGTATATCGCTTTAGCGTCCTCCGGAAGCTGTTTTATATGTTTAAGAAACTCTAATGCTCTTTTACCAGCTTCTTCAGCAAACTGAAAACCATATTCCTGTGCAACAGATTCTGCCGTTTTCTTAAACAGTTTATAGAATAGGAATAGAGAATTCCAGATATTGTCATAATTAGAATCAGTGTATGTCTGCTCAAATTCTTTCCAAATCTCTGGCTCCAAGTATTTTTGCAAATGCCTTCCCGCTTTCCCAATTGACTTTTTAAAGCCTGTCTTTATTCCAATGTCCCATTCAAACATATTAATAAGTGGTTTCCTTAGAACAACATCGATATAGGCTTTTAACAATGGCAGTTCCTTCCTCCAAATTGTCTTTGGAATATGTGAACCTAAACCAAATATAAACTCATCGCAGCAATCGTTAAACAGTTTCTCCGTTGGTTCCTTAATCAAATAGCTACTTTCAGATGGGTCTAAAAGATTAGGAATAATATGGTCTTTGTCTAACAAAACCTCTGTTAAACTGTCCTTCGTTAGTTCATCAATTCTGTTTATATTAAAAAAGGATAGATCAATACGGTTTCCATCTACGAATTGCATATTGTAATTATAACGACCGTCTCCTGCTGGAGGGGGATAAATCTTGTCTTCAGGCTTCTGTATAATTATTGTTTCCCCGAAATGGGACAAAATATAATTTTCATCTTTAAATGGTTCAACATCAGTAACTAAATTTACTATGTCATAGTCTTGAAATATATCCTTCGTGGCATTTGGATTAACTCGGGATCCGTTCATCAAAACTGCACGAATACGATCGTCATTTTGGGCAAAACCAATAATTAAATCAATTATTTCTTTTTCTGTTCTCGTTTTCATATGATATTCATCCTGTTGTATTTAGCCCGAATATTGCATATAACTTAAAATAACCGAACTACTTCGTTTTATAGCACTTACTGCTTGATCATGATATGACCTTGATACTTTTTCACTCTCAAAAACCGACAAAATCTTTTTTAGAATATGTTCCGAGTGGGAAAAGCTCTAATGCTTTTATGAAATTCAAAGTCCCTATGGAACAACTTTTCCGGGAGCATCCCTGTAACCACATGCAGCTGGTAGCTGGTGATTATGTGGCTGGTCTGGCAGAGGTATGTGAGAAGCTAAGAATAGGTTATAAGGTGCAAGATAAGAATCTGGAGTATGAAAAAGTAGTTTAGAGTGAACTCATTCACGCTTTTCAAGATAGGAAATACTCAGCGAACTACATCATTGCGAGCTTGCCAAAGGTAGGCGTGGCAATCTCCCGGGTTTGCTCTGGGATTGCTTCGTCACTGTGCTTCTCGTAATGATAGAAAGGGACGTATTTCTGAATATTTACTCAAGATACGAGCAACCAGCAAGGGGCAACGAAGTGGTCGGGGCGACCGGATTCGAACCGGTGGCCTCTTGCGCCCCATGCAAGTGCGCTAAACCAGACTGCGCTACGCCCCGTTCAAAATATCTAGCACTTCTTCTAACTCTTTTCCCAGGATGGCAGGGTCGATTAAATCTTCTCTTTCTCTTCTTTTTAACTCTTCCTTGGCTCCTTTAATGGTTAATTTCTTTTCATATAATAAATTCTTTATCCAGAGAATTAACTCAACATCTTTTTTTTGATAACGCCGATGACCACCTCGAGTCCTTTGGGGATGGAGCTGTTTAAATTGACTTTCCCAAAAACGCAGGATATAGGAAGGGAGTTGAGTTATTTCGCTTACTTTTTGTACAGAAAAGTATTTATCTGGAATACTCTCCTGCTGACCCTCTTCCTTTTTCTTATACAAAGAATTCATTCAACTGATTGTAGAATTTTTCTAATGGGGACACACTTGAGTGTGCCCCCATTATCTTCCCTTTTTTTGAAAAAGATTTTTCTAAGCTACTGCTTCTTTCAAGTTCTTCCCTGGCTCAAACTTAGGAACTTTCTTAGCTGGGATCTGAATTTTCCCACCAGTTTGAGGATTTCTTCCCTGTCGGGCTTTTCTTTTTCTTACCGTAAAGCTTCCGAAGCCAACCAGAGTTACTTTTTCGCCGCTAGCCAGAGAATCAGCGATGGCTGAGGTTATTGAATCTATTGTTTGCCTGCATGCTCTTTTTGTCAACCCTGTCTGACTAGCTACTTCTTCTACCAATTCTGCCTTGTTCATCCCTTCCCTCCTTTATGGATAATATTTAACCTCTCTTTAACGGGTTCTCTTCAGGTTTTGACTTTTTCTCCAATTTTACTCTCCTCATTCCTCGAAAGCCTCTGTATATTATTTCTGTGTTTAAACAAAATAAAAAGGGCTGCTATTATACTTAAAAAAAGGTAAAGTCGAGTATTATTTCTCAGCCAGAAGACAAAGAAAGGGAGACTTCCTGCAGCCACCATTGAACCTAGGGATACATAGCGAGTTAAAGCTATAATCCCTACCATAACGAGCAGGGATAAAAGAAAAGGGACAGGGGTAAGGGCTAAGAAGACGCCCGCTGTTACAGCTACTCCTTTTCCTCCTTTGAATTTTAGAAATATAGGCCAATTATGTCCAACTATAGATGCTAATCCGCCTATTCCACCCATTACTTGGCAGTCAATTCCCATGAGCTGCGCAAAGAAAAATCCTAAATAAACAGAAATTATTCCTTTAGTTATATCTATAATCAATACTATAAGAGCCGGAAATGTTCCTATAGCACGCAAAACATTGGTAAATCCTATGTTCCCGCTGCCAAAATCTCTTACGTCTATTCCTTTAAAGGCTTTTCCTATAAGGTACCCGGAAGGAACAGAACCCAATAGATAGCAGGCTATTAGTATTAAAAATAAAAATATAATCATATTTCAAAAGTTTTTTCTCAATTTCTCTTTTGTTTCTTCCCCAATGAAATCTCCTATTACAATTCCATCTTTTTCTGAAGAAGGGATGATGGTAATACTGTCTTTTCTCTTTCTAGGGGGCGTTCTTTGCCCTCCTTTCCTTGCTTCTTCTTCTTTTCTTTTTTTTCTTTTTGTTTGCATCAGCCTGCGAATACTAAGTCTAATTCGACGTTTCTCTCTATCAATTTCTACAATTTGTGCTTCTATGTTATCTCCTATTAAAGCAATCTTTTCTGGATGGGAGACATACTGCTCGTCCAATTCCGAGACATGGATCATTCCATCTATGCCCGGCGCTAAATTGACAAAGACACCAAAATTAGTTATCTGTTGGACTTTACCTGAAATCATATCTCCTACTTTATGTTTCTGTATGAGTTCTTTCCAGGGATCAGGCCTTGTCTGCTTTAAACCCAGAGAAATTTTTCTTTTTTTTGTATCAATATTTAATACTTTGACTTCCACTTCTTTTTTTTCTCCCAATATCTCTTTGGGGTGTTCTACTCGTTTATCCCAAGAAAGATCGGAAATGTGAATTAATCCTTCCAGTTCTTCTTCTATTTCTACAAAAGCGCCAAAGTCGGTAAGATGAGTAACTCTTCCTGAAACTATGGAGCCCATCTCATATTTTTTTTCTACTTCTTTCCAGGGATCAGGTCTTGTCTGCTTTAAACCCAGAGAAATTTTCCCTTTTTCTCTGTCAAGTTTTAACACCTTTAGTTTTAGCTTGTCCCCTTTAGAAATGAGATATCCAGGATCTTTTATCCATCCCCAGGAAATGTTTTCTGGATAGACCAGTCCATCAATCCCCCCCAAATCTACAAAGATTCCAAACTTGGTTATGGAATTTACCTTTCCGGTGACAATTTGACCCTCTTCCAGGCTGTCTAGTATCTTTTTTCTTCTTTCTTCTTTTTTTTCTAAAAGTAAAATCTTTCGAGAGAGAACTATATTTCTTGACTTTTTGTTTAATTCGATCACTCTAACGCTGATCTTTTCTCCTATAAATTTTTTAAGGTTCTCTCTTCTTGTTAAGCTTATATGGGAAGCGGGAAGGAAGGCGTCCAGTGAGTCTATTCTGGTTAGGAATCCTCCTTTTACCATCTTTTCTACCCGCACTACTATAGGTTTACTATATTTGAATGCTTCTTCGAATTTTGTCCACTCCAAACGGAAATCAGCCTCTTTCTTGGACAACAAAATATGATTTCCCTGACTTTTTGGCAAGACGTATACTTTCAGCGTTTTTCCTAATGGAAGAGCCTCTTCTTTTTTTCCGTTAAATTCTTCCCAGGGCATAAAGCCCTCCGATTTTGCCCCTATATCGAGCAAAATCCCTTCTTTGGTCGTTTGTACCACTTTAACTTCTATTATTTCTCCTCTTTTAGGGAAGGACAGGTTCTTACATTTCTGGATTATTTCAGCAAATTCCCCTGCTTCTTTCTCTTCCTCCCTTTCTTTCTCTCTTATTACTCTATCGGCGGCTTTGTCCAGAAGCCTTTCTTCTTTTGATTTAGACACTCTTTACCCCCCACTTCTTTTTGTATAATGGTTGCTTTTTATGCCTCATTTTAGTTGATTAAGGAAAGCTTATTCTTTATTTTTTCTATTGTCTCCCTAGGGGTAGATGTGCCTCCAGTAAGAGCAATTCTTTTTATTCCTTTTAGTTCTTCTATATCTAGATCTTTTTCCTTCTCTATGAAATAGGTCTTTGTTCCTGATGAACGACATAGTTTAACTAATTGGCGGGTATTAGAACTGTTATATCCTCCTATTACTATTACTGCTTCAGTTTTCTCGGCTAACTTCAAAATACCTTCCTGGCGTTCTCTTATTATTCTACATATAGTATTGAATGCTCTGCACTCTTTCCCTTTTATTATTAGATTCTTCACAATATTGCTAAAATTGTCAAGGCTTTCTGTGGTTTGAGCGACTATTCCCATTTTTCTTACAGAAGGGAGCTTCTCTGCCTCCCGTTCGTTCTTGACTACACAAACCTTTCCATTTTTTACACTTGCCATTAACCCCTTTACCTCAGGATGAGTATTGCTGCCTACAATAACTACTAGATAAGACTTCTGGGAAAGAGATTTTACTATATTTTGTACCTCTACCACATAAGGACAAGTAGCGTTCAGCACCCTTATTCTTCTTTTTTTTGCTTCCTCTATTAGAGAAGGGTCTACACCGTGGGACCTAATAACCAAGGTTCCTTCCTTAATTTGAGATAAGTTCTCTATGGACTCGATTCCCTTTCTTTTTAAATTTTCCACTACTTGAGAATTATGAATCAAATCACCCAGAGTATAGATTTTTCCGCTTCTTTTGATCTCGTTGAGAACTAATTTTAAAGCTCTTTTCACTCCAAAGCAAAACCCAATTTCCTGAGGAAGAAAAACTTGCATCAACTCAATCCCTCTCTATACAGAAGTCTCATCTTTTCTTCTAACTCATTCTGAAGTTCTTCTATATCTTTTCTGGTTATTTCTCTATTAGAAGCTATATTCTTTTTTAAAGGCTTTCCTGCCCGTGCCCTTATCCTGGCCAATCTTATCAGTTTTTTCCCCCTGGGTAAAACCTTTTCCGTTCCCCAAACAATTATAGGAATAATAGGCACATCAGCCTTGAGAGCTATTCTAGCTATTCCTGCATGGAGCTGCCCGATTGTTCCATCTATACTTCTGGTTCCTTCTGGGAAGAGAACAACAACTTCCCTCTTCTGTAAAAGTTTCAGAATTTTCTTATAGGTTGTTCTATCTATCCTCTCTCTCTTTATTGGAAAAGCTCCTAATTTCACTATCATCCAGCGAAAAAACAAATTTTCAAAGAGCTCTTCTTTAGCCATGAAGTTCACCCTGCGAGGAACAAAAATACCTAGAACAATAGGATCAAGATAACTGAGGTGATTAGAAGCAAGAATCGCCCCTCCCCCATAGGGAATGTTTTCTTTTCCTTCAATTTCTATAGCAAAGAAAACCTTAAAAACTGCTATTGCCAATCCTCGCAAGATAGAATACCAGAAGGGAGTACCCTTCATCGGACAAGTTTTCTTTTCAATATATCTAATATTTTATTTGTTGTCTGAGAAATATTCAGATGAGTGTTATTTATAACTATTGCCTTTTGAGAAATTTTTAAAGGGGATATTTTTCTTTGGCAATCTATTTTATCTCGGTTGGTAAGCCCGGCGGCTATTTCTTTCTTGTCACAAGAGAGATTTTTCTCTTTTTCTTCCATCCAACGTCTTCTTGTCCTTTCTCCTAAAGAAGCTTTCAGGAAAATCTTTAGCTCCGCCTCAGGGAAGACTATAGTGGTCATATCCCTACCTTCGGCTACTATACCACCTTTTTTACCTATTTGCTTTTGCTGAGTAACCAGTACTTCTCGCACTTCTTTTACACTAGAAACTAAAGAAACATATCTATTTACCTCGGGAGAACGAAGGAAAGAAGTTATATCCTGCTTATCCAGGTAGACCTTATTTTCCAGGTTAGGTCCTGGCTTCAATTGAATCTGTGTATTCTTAGCTAGTTCAGAAAGAGCTTTGTTACTCTTGATATCTACTTTATCTCTTAAAGCCTTCCATGTCAAGGCTCTATACATTGCTCCCGTATCTATGTATAGGTAACCCAGTTTTTTTGCTAGAAGACGGGCAGTAGTGCTTTTTCCTGCCGCTGCTGGGCCATCAATGGCTATAGTCATCTTCCTATCAAATTGAGAGGAAGATTTTGTCCAGGGCTCTGATGAATCTCTCGTTTTGTTCTCTGGTTCCAATGGTTAGCCTTATATATTGAGTGAGATTATATGCCTTCATTCCTCGAATGATTATTCCATCCTGGAGTAATCTTTTTTCTACATAGGAAGCTTTTATGCCCAGCTTAATTAGTATAAAATTGGCTTGCGTTGGAATATAGGAAAGCTTCATTTTGTTAAGGTTAGAATAGAGATATTCTTTTTCTTCCTTTATTAATTTCTTGCTTCGTTCGATTTGATATTTATCTTTAAGGCTAGCCAAAGCAGCTGCCTGGGCCAGGGAATTCACGTTGAAGGGTGGGCGAGCCCGATTAAGCATTTCTATGATTTGAGGTCGTGCAATTCCATAGCCTATTCTTAAACCGGCCAAACCATAAATTTTAGAAAAAGTCCGTAAAATAACAATATTGTTTTTTTCATTCAAAAGATTTATAGTCTGAGGATAATTTTCATCTTCCACGTATTCGAAGTAGGCCTCATCAAAAATTACTATAATTTGGGAAGAAAGGTCTTTCAAAAAATTTCTCACTTCCTTTTTTTCTACAATGGTGCCGGTAGGATTATTGGGATTACTAATAAAGATTAGTTTAGTCTTAGAAGTTATTGCTTTAGCCATTGCTGGAAGGTTTAATCTAAAATTATTTAAGGGAATAGGGAGAATTCTTGCCTGGCTCAACTGGGTATCTATTTTGTACATTAAAAAAGAAGGATCTCCCATTATTGCTTCTTCACCTTTCTGCAGGAATACGCGAGTAACCAGAGAGACTATTTCATCAGAGCCGTTTCCCAGAATAATCTCTTCTTCTCCCAGACCCAACTTATCTGCCAGAGCTTTCTTTAAGTAATAACCCCCTCCGTCCGGATAAATATTCACCTTACCGGCATATTTCTTAATAGCCTCTATGGCTTTATTAGATGGACCCAGCGGATTTTCATTGGAAGCAAGTTTAACTACTGTCTTTAGCCCAAGTTCTCTTTTCACCTCTTCTATAGGCTTGCCTGGCTGATAGGACTTGATTTTCATAATATCAGGCATAGCCAATAACTCAAGTTTATTATCTCTTAACAATGAATTTATTCCCTTTTTCCCCTCACCTCAATCCTCTCCCACAGGGGAGAGGGAAGGGAGAGGGGGTAAGTTCAACTATCTTGAACTATGTTTTTGAATTTCCTATGAATTTGGTTTTGAACTTGCTATGAGCAATGAACTATGAACTATGAGCTATTTCAATGTTGCCCCTTGACTAGCTGGTCCTACCAGCCGACTGTAACGGGCTAAATATCCTTCTTTTACGCCAGAGGGAGGCTTTTTCCAATTATCTCTTCTTTTCTTTAGTTCTTCTTCAGATAAGTTGATATTTAGAAGTCTTCCCGGGATATCAATAATAATCTCATCTCCATCTTGTAGAAGAGCAATGGGGCCTCCTACCTGTGCTTCAGGACAAATATGGCCAATACAAGGGCCTCTTGTTCCCCCGGAGAATCGTCCGTCGGTAATCAAGGCTACTGATTCGCTCAATCCCATTCCTGCAATAGTGGCGGTAGGGGAAAGCATCTCTCTCATCCCCGGACCTCCCTGAGGGCCCTCATAGCGAATGACAATAACCTCACCTTCTTTTATTCTTCCTTCATAAATACTCTTAACTGCCTCTTCCTCGCTATCAAAAACACGAGCTTTTCCCCGGAAGTTTTTCATCTTTTCGCTTACGGCAGACTGCTTTACTACCGCTCCTTGAGGAGCAAGAGAACCGGTGAGTACAGCTATTCCCCCCTCTTGATTGTAAGGATTATCTAAACTCCTGATTATTTCGTTGTCAACAATTTCTGCTTTCCGGGCGATTTCTTTTATAGGAATACCGGAAACTATGCAACGATCGGAGAGAAAATCAGTAAGTCGTTTTAATAAAGCAGGGATTCCACCCGCCCATTCCAGGTCTTCCATAAAGTATTCCCCTCCCGGTCGCAGGCTAACTAGATGAGGGGTTTCTCTTCCTATTCTATCAAAATCGTCAAGAGATAGGCTGACTTTTGCTTCCTGAGCAATAGCCAGAAGATGGAGTACAGTATTACTGGAACCTCCTAGAGCCATATCCGCCCGAA
The DNA here is from genome assembly GCA_964594375.1 of uncultured Clostridia bacterium. Lineage (GTDB taxonomy): Bacteria > Aerophobota > Aerophobia > Aerophobales > AE-B3A > AE-B3A. The sequence goes on from CAZQMG010000002.1 coordinate 11,897, forward strand.
TAGCATCTGTGAAAGCCTGGTTATTCATTATATCCCGGGGGAGAACATTTTCCTTAATCAAATCTATAATCCTCTCTCCGCTTTCATAGGCGAGCCTCTTTCTTTTGGCGGAGACAGCCAAAGCACAACCAGACCCAGTCAGGCTCATTCCCAGGACTTCCGTCAGGCAATCCATAGTGTTAGCTGTATATAAGCCCTGGCATGAACCGACTCCCGGACAAGCTTCTTCTTCTAAGGAATGAAGTTGTTCTTCATTTATTTCTCCCTTTTTGAGTCTGCCCACTGACTCATAGGAATCCCTCACATAAGAAAGTCTCTTTCCTCTCAATCTCCCCGAGAGCATAGGGCCAGCGGTAACAATAATGGTAGGGATATTTACCCGAGCGGCAGCCATAAGGGCACCAGGGGTTATTTTATCACAATTAGTAAGAAGAATAAGACCGTCAAAAGAGTGAGCTAGAGCTACGCTTTCAATAGAATCAGCTATCAGTTCTCGGGAAGGAAGGGAGTATCTCATTCCCATATGCCCCATAGCAATTCCATCACAAATAGCAGGAATGCCAAAGACAAAAGGATAACCCCCTCCTGACTCTACACCTCTTTCTATGAACCTCTCCAGGTCACGCATCTGAATATGGCCTGGAACTATGCTGCTGAAACTAGAAGCGATCCCTATAAAAGGCTTGCTTAAGGATTTTTTCGTTACTCCTGTGGCGTAAAGTAATGCCCGATGAGGAGCTCGTTCGATTCCCTTTTTTATTTTATCGCTACGCAATTTTTACCTCCAGGGTGAGATAAAAAACCCAAATATTGTAGAGGTCCGATTTATCGGACTTGTTAGCAAAGCGTGTTTCATAAATGAAACCTCTACTATATAGGATATCCCTCTTTTTTAGCGTATAGCGGGTAGCGTAGAGCGTATAGTAGAAAATGCAAAAACATAGGAGATAAGTTTATGGTTCATCGATAGAAACAACGATAACATGTTAATCAGTGAGCGAGTAGCACTCTCCTTTGGAGTGAGGGCAAAATTAACCATTTAACTAATTAACCAAGTTAACTAACGCGTTAGCAGGTCAATGAACAACGAACAATCAACTATGAACAAAATGGTGAATTATGATTTTTTACTCCTAGGTTTAAGCTTTTCGCTTTGATGATTTATCCTATACGCTAAACGCTATCCGCTGCCGCTATGTTAAAACATCCCTCAGTGTTTCTTCGCTCACAAAGCGTACCCGATACTAGCGCCAAGGCTAAGAGCAAATCCCCGGTCACCAGTATAATAACCTGCTCGTGCAAAGGGTTCTACACTCAGGTTTGGAGTAAAGAAGTATCTATAGCCAGCTTCTGCCCCAAAACCAAAAAAAGTTCCGGAGTCGAGCTTTAATCCAAGAAAGATGATAGACCAATAATCCATACTTGCGAATCCTCCTATCCATAATCCTTCTGGAGCCATGGGTTTAAGGTATTTCTTTATCCCCAGTAATCCTCTATACGTTGTTACAATGCTTTCGCTACCCCGGCTAACTTCTCCGTGAACAGTTAGACTGGAACTTAATGTCCTTTCGTAGTCTGCACCGAAATAGGTTATTGTTTCACCTCCTGGTAACAACATGGAGAAGCCACCACTAAGGACAGTTTGGGGTCTTTGCCCTGCTAGTGCTGTACTCCCTATCATACCCAGTATTAGCATCATTACTAATACCAGACAAATCCCTTTCTTCTTCATTTCTTTTCCCTCCTTTTTTAGTTCTGTAATTTTTCCCTTCGTCTATCCAATATTCTAATGTAAAATGCCTTATCATTAAACTGTCGTTCCTCTTAAATCGCAACATTGTAAAATGTACCTGATACTTAACTCGGCTTCGGATCCCGTTTTATGCTTATAAGTCTTTGTTTTGCCTTTACGAGATACGAGCGACGAGCAACTAGCAACAAATTTGGTGGAGGCAGGGGGACTCGAACCCCCGACCCCGTCCACGCCAAGGACGTGCTCTCCCAACTGAGCTATGCCCCCTATTACACTCTTTTTTCAGCGTCAGCCCATAATCTCTCCAACTGATAAAAATCTCTTCCTGATTTAGAGAAGATATGCACCACCAATGAACCAAAATCTAGAAGAATCCACAAATCATTGGTAAAATGCCTTCGGTTGAGTTGTTTTATTCCTTTTTCTTCTAGCTCTTTCTCCAGGGCTTGCGCAATACCTTTCATGTGCAGAGAAGAATCTCCAGTACATATAACAAAATAATCAATGATGGGAAGGATTTTTTTCAGGTTCAAAAGTACTACATCTTTTGCTTTTTTATCCTCAACTATTTTAATAGCCTTCTGCGCCAACTTTTGAGAAGTCAAATTCTCTCTCTCCCGGCTACATAATTTTCTCCATCTCCATCATCTATATAGCTTATTTTTAGAAATATACTTCTCTACTGCTTCTGGCAAGAGATATTTAATTGTTTTTCTCTCTTTTATTCTTTTTCTAATTTCCGTAGATGAAATGGTCAAAGCCGGAATTTCCATCAGGTAAGTACACTGTTGAAAACGGGAATCTATGCTCTTGATATCCAGTTTATAACCAGGACGGGAAGCAGCAATAAATTTCGTTATCTGAGATAAATCTTCTGTTTTGTGCCAGGTGGAAATCTCAGCTATAGCATCAGCTCCTGTAATAAAATAACACTCCGTATTCTCTGGGTATATTTTTTTTAACTGGAGAATAGTCTCCCGAGTATAAGATTCACCCACTCGTTCTATTTCTAAGGAAGAGACCGAAAAATGTTCATTACTAGCCGTAGCTAATACTGTCATCATCCAGCGGTGTTCAGGCGGAGCGATTTCATTATTATCTTTATGAGGAGGCTTTCCCGAAGGAATAAAAAGAACTTCATTCAATTTGAATTCATCACGAATAAATTCTGCTGCTACTAAATGCCCTTGATGGATAGGATTAAAGGTTCCTCCCATAATGCCTAGTTTAAAGGTTTTTCCACTCATTTTGCGTATTCTGTAGCTCGTAGTTCTCTTATCACTGTTATCTTGATCTGTCCAGGGTATTTTAGTTCTTTCTCTACTTGTTGAGCAATTTTTCTGGAAAGTTCACTAGCATCCCCATCGGTAATTTCTTGGGGCTGGACTATTATGCGTAACTCTCTACCCGCTTGGATAGCATAAGCATTCTCCACCCCAGAAAATGAATTAGCTATTTGTTCTAATTCTTTGATTCGTTTAAGATAAGCCTCTAGAACTTCCTTTCTTGCCCCGGGTCGAGCAGCTGATATAGCATCTGCTATTTGGATCAAAATAGCTAAAATAGTTTCTGCGGTTTGATCTTCATGATGGGCAGCAATAGCATGTACTACACTGGTCGATTCTCCATATCGCTCAGCTAGATGTGCTCCTATCAAGGCATGAGGACCTTTCATTTCTTGGTCAACAGCTTTCCCAATATCATGAAGAAGTCCTGCTCTTTTAGCCTCTATATAATCTGCGTTAATTTCAGCAGCAATAATACTGGCTATATAAGCTACTTCTTTTGAATGTTGAAGAACATTTTGTCCATAACTGGTACGATATTTTAGTTTTCCCAGGAGATTAGTTAACTCGGAGGACAAGTCAGGTATTCCTATGTCGAAAGCTGTACGCTGGCCTTCCTCTTGAGTAATCTCTTCTATGTCACTCTTAGTCTTTTCTACTATTTCTTCAATTCTAGCTGGGTGTATTCTACTGTCAGCAATGAGCCGTTTCAAGCTAACCTCAGCAATTTTTCTTCTTATAGGATCAAAACAAGAAATTACCACCGTTTCTGGTGTATCGTCAACAATCAAATCTACTCCGGTAAGCGCCTCAAAGGTCCTTATATTTCTTCCCTCTCTTCCAATGACTCTTCCTTTCATTTCATCATTGGGTAGGGTAAGAGTAGAAATAACCGTGTCAGTTGCTTCATCTACAGCACAGCGTTGAATAGCTATAGCCAGAATCTTTCTTGCCTTTTTATTAGCTGTTTCTCTGGCTTCTTTTTCTACTTGCTGAATAATCTGTGCTGCTTCGTTTCTTGCTTCCTTTTTTATACTCTCCAACAAGCTTCTCTTTGCTTCCTCAGTGGATATTCCTGCTACTCTTTCTAACTCCTCTCTCCATTTGATTTGTAAGTCTTTTGTTATTTCCTTATCTTTTTCTAATTTTTGTTCTTCAGTTGAGATTTTTTTGTTTCTTTGTTCCAGCTCCTCTAAACGATGATCCAAAACCTCTTCTCTCTCTATTAGCTTCTTCGATAATTGATGAAGTTCATCCCTCTTTTCTTCAGTGTCTTTTTCAAAGGCACTTCTTATTCGATGAAGTTCTTCTTTCTTTTCCAGCTCGATTTCTCTTCTCTTCTTCTCTACCTCCTCGTCTACCTCAATTAATCTCTCTTTTGCTTTCGCTAGTAGAGATTTTGCTTTTATTCGAGCGATAAGAGTGGTTATTACCCATGCTCCTATTACTCCTGCTAACATACATATTAGCATTAGGTTAATCATGGTAAGTACCCCCCATCTATTTTCAAAGATCTACTCAATGTTATTGACGCTATTAAACATACAACCTGTGAATCTTTTGTCAAGAAAAGTATGAGAAGACGTCTCTTGTCAAAGAGTCATCAATTGATATAATCAAGAACAAAAAACTGATCAGAATAATGGGAAAAAATCCTACTTATAGAGAGCTATATGAGAGCGGAGAGTTACGAAACCGAATAGAGCGAGGATATGAAATACTAAGGGAATGCAGACTCTGTCCAAGGGAGTGTAGAGTAAACCGAGAAAAAGGCGAGAAAGGATTCTGTAAAGCGGGAATAGAGCTTACAGTTTCTAGTTTTCATGCTCATTTTGGAGAAGAACCACCCATATCTGGCTACCGAGGTTCTGGGACCATTTTTTTGACTTACTGTAATTTAAGATGTGTGTTCTGCCAGAATTATCCTATTTCCCACTTAGGGAATGGAAATCAAATATCTTCTTTAGTCTTTTCTCAAATGATGCTTAACTTACAGGGAAAAGGATGTCACAACATAAATCTGGTTACTCCCACTATTTTTGTTCCTCAGATCCTTGCTGGACTTCTTTTGGCTATTCAAAAGGGGTTGAATATACCGTTAGTCTATAATTGTAGCGGCTATGAGAAGGTAGAGACGTTGAAACTCCTGGAGGGAATAATAGATATTTACATGCCAGATATAAAATATGGAGGAAGAGAAGAAGGAAAAAAGTATTCTTCTGCTCCTGACTATTTCCAGGTGACAAAAAAAGCAATTAGAGAAATGTATCGGCAGGTAGGGGATCTTAGATTAGACCAAGAAAGAATTGCTAAAAAAGGTCTTTTGGTAAGGCATTTAGTTTTGCCCAATAAACTGGCAGGAACAACAAGGGTTTTTAATTTCTTAGCTAAGGAAATTTCTACCGCTACCTATATCAGTACTATGAATCAATACTTTCCTGCATATAGGGCAGAAGAATTTGAAGAATTAAAGAGGAGAATCACTGATAAGGAGTATAAAGAAGCTCTTAGTACAGCCAGAAGATTAGGCTTAAAAAAAGGATGGCAGCAGGATTGAAGTTATAAAAGGAGTTGAACATTAATCACCCTAAAGTTACATTCTATCTCAATCTGTTTATGATGGGAGTAATTTTACTACTCATTTCTTCCTTTATCCTGGAGTATGGATTCTATCTATCAAATGAGACTAGAATCTTTCTTCATCAACTGGACCTATTGATAGTGGGAATATTCATAGGTGAGTTTTTGCTTAAGCTACTCCTATCTCAAAAAAAGAAAATATATTTAAAAGAGAATCGGATAGCTTTTTTTCTTATTATTTTTTTCTTATTCTTTATTTTTTTGCTAAAGAATCCTACCAGTCCCTCTGGGTTAATTTATTCTCTAGATAGAATAGGTATCTTCGTCTGGCCTGGGAATTCTATCATAATCTTTGAAATTTATGCCCTTGCTTGTCTTTTATTGAGAATACCTCAATTGAACAAAGCGATCACTGTTTTAAAGATAAAACCACCCTGGATAGTCATTCTGACTTTTGTCAGTATCATTACTGTGGGAACCTTATTGCTTCTCCTTCCTCGTGCTACTGCACCAGGCAAAGAAACTATGTTTATGGATGCTCTGTTCACTGCTACTTCGGCGACTTGTGTTACCGGTCTGGTCGTGCTAGACACAGGAAGTCATTTTTCTTTGTTAGGACAATTAATTATTCTCTCTCTTATTCAGGTAGGAGGATTAGGACTAATGACTTTTACTTCCTTTTTTGTCCTGACTTTAGGGAAGGAATTTGGAGTTAAAGACCGCACTCTTCTGCGGGATATACTTAATTACAGAAGCATAGGAAGAATTGGGTCTTTAATTATATCTATTCTTGTTATTACTTTCACTATTGAGATAGTGGGGGCTATTTTTCTCTATATTCAATTTTTGCCTTACAATGGAGGCGGTCTTTCCTCTGCCTATTCCGCCATTTTTCATTCAATCTCTGCTTTTTGCAATGCTGGTTTTTCGCTTTATTCCGATAGTTTTATAAGATACAAGAATGACCTGGGTATTAATTTAACTATGAGTAGCTTAATAATTCTGGGAGGACTGGGATTTATAGTCATAGTTAATCTTCTACGCTGGGTGTATGGATATTTCAAGCATAAAAAGGAGTCTTTATCTTTGCAGAGCAAATTAGTTTTAATGGTTTCCTCTCTCTTGATTATAGGAGGAACAGCTCTCATTTTCCTGGGAGAAAAGAATGGTGTATTAAGCGCCTTTTCCTGGCAAGAAAAATTATTGACTGCCTATTTTCAGTCAGTAACAGCAAGAACAGCTGGCTTCAATACGTTGAATATAGGTAGTGTAGGTATCTTCTCTGCCTTTCTTCTTATTATCTTTATGTTTATAGGAGCTTCACCTGGTTCTACAGGGGGAGGGATTAAAACAAGTACTTTCGCTACTCTATTTCTCACTATCAGGTCTATGACCCAGGGAAAAAATCGGGTTGAGGTTTTTCATCGTACCATTCCCCCTTTAGTAGTCTATCAGGCTTTATGTGTAGCTATTCTTGCTCTGGGATGGATTGCCTCTTCTACTCTAGTACTTAGTCTCACAGAAAGTGCTCCTTTTATAGACATCTTCTTCGAAGAACTGTCTGCCTTTGGAACAGTAGGATTATCCAGAGGCCTCACCTCTCAGTTGACAACAGCAGGACGAGTTGTTATTATGCTCAGTGCACTGGTAGGAAGAATTGGACCCTTAACTTTAGCTCTAGCTATGGGAAGAGGGAAAATGAAAGAACTCTATCAGTATCCTGAGGAAAGAATAATGGTTGGATAGAGGAAAAAAATGCGTAAATTTGCTGTTATAGGATTAGGAAAATTTGGGGGAACAGTGGCTCAGAGTCTGGCAAAAAGAGGCGCAGAGGTAATCGCGATAGACAAGGACGAAAAACTGGTAGACAGTTTTGCCGAAGTAGCAACTCTAGCTGTGAAATTAGATTCTACAGATGAGGAAGCGTTGAAGACCCAGGGAATAGACAAAGTAGATGTAGCCATAGTAAGCATAGGGGACTTTGAAGCTTCTATCTTAACTACCGCTTTACTCAAGCGACTGGGAGTGCCCACGGTTATTACTCGAGCCACTCAGTCTGTATCTCAAATTCAAGAACGCATATTAAACCTGGTAGGAGCAGATAAAGTAGTTCTACCAGAAATGGAAATGGGAAAAAGGCTAGCACAAAATCTCTTAGTTTCCAATGTTCTAGATTATCTACCTATATCTGAGAAATATAGTGCCGCTGAAATCAAATCCCCCAGAGTCTTTTGGAATAAAAAGATAGGCGAGCTTAAAATCCGAGAGAAATACAAGGTAAATATTCTGGAAATAAAGAAGGTTTCCGGAGAGGAAAAAAATAAGCGAATAGAGACAATAAACTATCTTCCTTATTCTGAGGATGTTATTGAGGAGGGAGATATACTGCTGGTAATTGGAGAGGAAGAAGATATCGAGCGTCTCTCAAAAGGAGAATAAAAGTAGTTTCTGCCGGGATGGCGGAAGTGGTAGACGCGCATGGTTGAGGGCCATGTGGACTTTTAGTCCTTGGGGGTTCAAGTCCCCCTCCCGGCACCATAATTTGTTGCTAGTCGCTCGTTACTCGTATCTCGTAAGAAACTAAACATCCCTTAGAAACAAAGGGGGATTTGAAGCCAAAACTGAAGAGTGAATTGATAACTATGAACTAACAAGAGAGGGGATTACTCCCCTCTCTTGTTTATGGTCCCAATTATTGAGCACGTCTCTTAAAACTAACCGACGTAAAAATGGAATCCTGCTCCTATGGTTATCCCTCCTGCCTGGACTGGGTTGGTAAATAGAGCCGACAACTCATCTGTGAAAAAAGGACCAGGGTGTTCTGTGACAGTCCACTCACTAGGAAAAGTAACTGCGCCCCATTTATCATCTAGACAGGAAATCCTATCCCGAATAGAATGTAAGCTCCACTAAAATCAAGGTTTCCGGTAATTTGTTCCGTATCGACCACCACACCCCAGTCTGTAAACGTTGCCTCACCCGTGGTCTCTATCTCTCCGGTGGACCTATAGCCTAACTCTGCTCCTATGGTCAAACGGCCAGTGGAATATTGACCCCCCAGGAAGCCGCGATATCCTATTTTGGACCCGCTAAGTGGCATGTCAATAGTAAAATCCTCTAATGTACCCCACCAGTCACCACTGAGTTCATAGTTGTCAGTAAAAGAACTTTTTCCCATGTAATAGCCGGGACCAGCACCAAGAGTTAGCAGAAAATTTCCCATGGGCAAAGTCAGCACTGGTTCAAAGGATACAAATAAACAAGAGGCACTTATGGTATATGTGTCCTTTTCTGTCATCCAATCCCACCACCAATCGCTCCAATAGTCGACGGCATCAAACCCAAAATCTGAGTTCATACCCATTAGATACCCTACACTTCCCCGTAATCCGAATGTCTTAGTTATTGTGTATTGTGCGTATCCCTCAACATTCCAGCCTCTGGTTATTTTTTCAGCCAGGTCAATACTAGCCGTACCCCCGATATCTTCCACCTCATTTTTAATATACTCAAAATACTCATTAAGATCATCTACCATATCGTTCCAATCTTCCGTGAAAAGATCCCCGCCCTTTATCAAGGGCGCCATAAATCCCATTCCGCCTTTTACTCCAAAGGATAACTTTCCTGCAGCAAATGCAGAAGTAGCTAACCCAAGGACTAAAGCTACTGCTAAAATCGCCCTCAATCCTTTTATCTTGTACTCTTTCATCTTTTATCTCCCTTTTTCTTAATCCTTATTTTCCTCCTGGTTCTCTTTCGAAGAATTCACTCTCTTTGAAAACTCATGCCTTTTTTCTTTTTTCAAAAGTCACCCCCTTTCTCTTGCAGAATATTCACCTTAGAATCTCATAACTATTGCTATTCTATCATACCTCAGCTAAAAGTCAATAGCAGTAGGACATTAGCAAGTCACTTATCCCCGTCTTTCTTTTCTCGTCGTCGGGCAAGGTAGGTCAGAAGTTTGTAATAGCTCTCGTTATCATCGGTATTCACAGACCTGGATGCTCGACCAGAGATCTCTTTTTCTTCTTGCCTCTTTTTCCTTTTCTCAATTAAATGAGTATACTTTTCTAAAGATTCAGCCTTTGATAAAGAAAAGAATCGTATAGATGCTTTCAGACCCAGACTTACTTCCTTTAGTAATAATCTTCCAATCTGGGAAGATACCGTCCTCATCCCGATGTCTGCCAACAACAAGAAAGAAGCGATAAGGACTAACCAGGGCCAAATGTCTTGAGGATCTGAAAAAGTAATCCTATTCTCGCCGAAAGGATTATCTTCAAATTTCAAGACTTGGCCCCCTGTTTCACTACTCAATTGAGTTAAGAGAGGTTCGTTTAAAGTTAATTCTCTATATTCAGGAGAGTAGGGAACTACTGTGCCTGCAATCTGGGAACTACCCGATTTCTCTCTTTTTTCATCAAAGATGCTGATGATATAGGGACCGACTTCATCCGCGTAAAAAGAGCTCAGGTAGCGACCAGGAGCAGTCTGATCCAAGAAAATGATTTCCTCTTTATCCTCAGGTTTAACTATGCGGGCTTTCAGAGACAAAAAATTGATAAATTCTCCTTTCTCATCAATGGCATCAACGATAAGAACTCCTTTTTCCTCTTTAACTGTAATCAGGGGGAAAAGAGTCTCTTCCTCAGAGGGTAAAACCCAGTTTATGAGCCGTTCCCAGAATTGAGAGTACTCCGGCCATTCCCGCCAGTTTTTTGACCAATCGCCAACAAGATCGGAGGTAAAGACAGCCGTCCTACCCAGACCATAGCGCCAGGTAACCAGAAGAGGGTCTTTGCGGGGAGAAAATAACTGCACATCAGAGACTTGTTTGGGTGTAGTAATGATATAACCTTCCAGGGGAGGAACATTCTGCCAATCAAGACTGGAAAGAATGGGACTATTCTCACTTACAATTGGAACAAACGATTCTCTTACCGTCAAGGTACGACTGATTCGTAAGGCCTCACTGGTAAAGATACGGGGGAGGGATTCAACATTGTTGGTATAGTAGGTTTTTCCCTTGCCCCAACCAGCAATGTCTTGCATCAATTCTAAATCGGCATCCTCCCCGATAGCTACTGTGCTAACTGTAATCTTCTCCTGAGCCATCTCTTCAATAATCTTTTCAAAGTCGCCCTGGCTGGATAAGCCATCAGAGAGAACAATAATATGTCTGGCCATGCTGGCTTCTTTTCTTAGTTTGTCAAAGACCTCTTCCAGAGCGGGGAAGAGAGAGGTACCACCACCGGATGCCAGGGAACTCAACTGGCGAAATATGTCTGACTTGTTGGATGTTGGTTGAAGCGGGACTGTCCATTGAGGCTCAGTATCGAAACTTAAAACTCCTATTCGTTCATGAAGAGCTAATAAATTAACTACAGCCAGAGCCGCTTCTTTGGCCAGCGATAGTTTGGATGAGGCGGAGGCTTGTCCACTTCCAGAACCCATACTGCCTGACTTATCTATTACTAAAACCAGAGAAAGAGTGGGAGAAATTAACTTTTGCTGAATCCCTGCATAGACTGGCAAAACTTCCTCCAAAATAGTGGTTTGATATCCTCCCAGACCAAAGCTATTCACCCCGCCAACAGCTATTAATCCCCTTCCTAAATCTCTGATGTAACGAGAGAAAAGGCTCAACTGATGTTGAGAAAGTTGAAAGGTAGAGATGTTGTCAAGAATACAGGCGTCATAGTCTTGTAGCTCATCAAGAGAGGAAGGAGCATTAAGGACGGAGCGAATCTCACATTGAAACTCTTTTTTTTCCAAAAGATGAATAAAATGGGAAATTGCTTCTGGCTGGCTAGTCAATAAGAGGAGTTTAGGTCTTCCCTCTACTATTGTATAACCACTAACCTCGTTGTTAGCAGCTATAGTATCTTGATGGACTTCCAGGACTGCTTTATAGGTATAAAATCCTCCTTCATTTAGAATATGCGGGAAGATAAAGACATTTTGACCTTCTCTTAATTCAATTCGTTCTTTAGCTAAAAGTTCATTATTACAGTACAGTTTGAGAGTTGCAGAGCTCTCCTGGAAACTCTGAGCTATAACTTTGATTTTGAGTTCTTCTCCTTGCTTAACCCGTTGAGGTACAATTAAGTCTTCCAATAAGGATTCCTCTTGTCCCAATGAGACAAGAGGAAGAATGTCTACCTTTATCCCCTTCTTTGTCAGGGAATCAAGAAGTACCCGGGCTTCTTTTCTATTTTGGTTGCCATCACTTAAAAGAACAATTTCTTTACTCCCCTTTTGGGGAAAGTTAGCTACCGCCAGCTCGAGAGCCGCCACAATATTGGTATAGTCAGCATTCACTCTGGTAAGAAGATGGGAAAACTCGAGCCGGCTTTGGGGAAGGGATTCCACAAAAGCTTGCCTGGCAAAGACAATGATTCCTGCCTTATCTCCTTCCTTCATCTTTTTAAGGGATTTTTTGATATAGTCCTCGGCAGTCTTTCTATTTTGCGCATTTATACTCTCAGAAACATCTAAGAGAAAAAAAATAGTCCTTTCTTTGGTAGGTAAGGAGATTTTGATTCCGGCCAAAGCTAAGATCAAGAAAGTAAGTATAAGGAGGCGAAGAAGAAGAGCAATTTTTCTTCTACCAGAGGAAAGTAAGGGATGGCCCCGCCTAGAAATATACCAGATAAAAGCAAGGAGAATTCCCAGAAGGAGAAACCAGGGATGAGAGAATTGGATGAACATTCAAGGTGTCCTTTTGCTGAATTTACTCTTTTTTTTACCAATAGCAGCAGGAAAATGATAAAGGTACCATTCTATAAAAAGAAGCAGACAAGATAGTAGAATGAGCAAGGGAGAAAGGGATAACTTGCTCTCTGAATACTCGTTTTTCACTTGTCTATTAACCTCTCTGGATGCAGCAGAAAATGTAACTCGGGAAAGAAGATTTGATTCATGTGCACTAAGAAGATTAGCCGTAAAGAGACTTTTTCCATCAAGGGTATAAACTCCGGCTATTCTAGTCTCAGAGAAAATAAGAGGATCCTTCCGGTCTTCAATTGGGATTATCTCATTATGAGGATTAACAATGGTGATCTCCTCTTTTTGAGCTTTGGGAAAAATCACAAATTCGTCTCCGGTTTGAATCTGCGAGTAAGTGGGATCAAAAACCTGGGGATGAAACCATTGAAGAAGGTTGAAGATAAAGGTAGGAAAGCCAATCTGAAGAGGAAAATCGGAGTAGTAGAGATCAAAGCCAATAAACAAGAGACGTAATCCTCCACTCTGCCAAACTTGTATCAGAGGACCTGCCGACGACCTGAGAAGTATATCAGCCTCAGGAAGAGTTTCGATTCCCAGGGATTGTCTCACATTCATATTTTTAAGATTGACAAAGCGCAGGAGGGGATGGTCCATTTGCCATTCAGTCAAGATGGGATTGGGCTGTGGATCTTGCTCTTCCAAAGAAAGATTGGGTGGTAGAACTCCCAGGCAAACTATATTGCCCCTCTTTAGTGGAGGAGGAACAATACTGTCGAAAATTATCAGATCATAACCAGAAAGCTCCTCAGGAAGAATTGTTTGTTTCTGGTAAAGGTTAACCTGGGGATAACTCTCCAGAGCAGCTTTCAGAAATAAGTTTCCCCTACTTACCAGAAGCACATTTAAACGTTCAGAGAAGCCAGGTAGAGCATAGGCGGTGTTGTCTATTGCCAGATCATCCTGAGGATAAGGATAGATTTCTGCCTTTAAAATAGTTTTCTCCTTGACTTCTAAATTTTGAATATATTTTTTTTCTTCTTGAGAAGAAAGAGCTGATTCACTTTTGAATATCAGGTTTTGTCCCAGCCATAGTCCGAGAGAAAATCTTTCTTTTTGCCAAGAAAAATTTGTCACTTTAACTAATAGCTCATATTTCTTACTATCCTCTGTCCTGGGCCTCAACTCAAAAGAGGTAATGGCCAGGTTGCGAGAATTTTTTTTATTGAGAGGAACAAGTTCTACGGTTTGCGGCAAAGAATCTAAATCAAGCTCAAAAGCACCATCAGTAAAAAAGATAACTCTTCCTTGAGTCTGGGTGGGAAGAATGGAGCTGGCTAATTCTAGGACTGCTGCCTCATTTCCTCTCACATCAGCAGGGGTTAGAGCTTTCAGTCTCTCTAAGAGATAGGACCTCTCATCAGAGAAATTAGCTATCAGCTGAGGCCGCTTGCCAGCCTGAACTAAAGCTAATTGCGTGTTTTCAGGAAGCTCTTTAATAAACTCCTGAGCTCTTTTCTTAGCTACAGCCAAACGGTTGGGAATGAGGTCAGTTGCCTGCATGCTGGCCGTAGTATCCATAATTATTACTATGAATTCCTTCTTTTCCTTTCTGGAGAGAAGGAATTGAGCCAGGGCCATAATAAGTAAAGTGAGAAGGGCAATCTGGAGGAAGAGAAGAGGTTCAGGAGGCAGCCGCCAACGAGGACGTTGAGCAGGAAGAGCCTGACGAATTCTTCGCCAGAAAAGAGTACTGGAAACAATAACCTTTCTCGGCCTTCCCTTTAAAAGATAGAAAAACAGAATTATTCCCGACAAAAGTAATAGGTAAAAAGCAGAAGGGTTAAGAATAGTCATTTCAAAATCTGCCTTTTTCTTAAATCCTGAAAAATGAAACTGGTCAGAGGAAGAGAAGTCAAAACCCGTAGATAATTGATTTCATAATGTTGACAGAAAGATTCAACTCTTTGGAAAAAATCTGTCAGCTCTTGTTCGTACCTCTGGCAGGTTACTTCATCAATGATAGTTTCTGTCCTCTGGTGAGTTTCTTTATCTATTAATACTACTTCTCCCTTTTCTATGGGTCGAACCTCATTCTCCTCTAAAATGTGTAGCAAGCAGACCTCCCAACCTCGACTTCTTAGAGAAAGTAGTCCCTCTTCATATCCCTCCGGATCAAGAAGATCGCTTAGGACAACAGCCATTCCAGCTTTTCTTTGTCTTCGACTAAATTCCTTCAGGCAAAAGCTAAAACTGGTTTTTCCCTGAGCATTTATCCCTTCTAAAAAATGAAAAAGGTTAAAAACCTGAGATTTACCCCGGCGAGCAGGCAAAGTTCTTCTCAAATGAGAAGAAAAAGTGGTACTTCCTACTTCGTCTAGATTAACCAGAGCAATGTATCCTAGTGCTGCCACCAGTTGGCAAGCATAATCTATTTTAGAAGGATTACCGCCAGACATAGATTCACTCTCATCAATAATAAGATGAACTCTAAGGTTTTCTTCTTGCGCAAAGAGTTTAACAAATAGTTGTTCCAGACGTGAAAAAAGGTGCCAATCAATGTAGCGATAATCATCACCTACCTGGTATTCTCGATAATCGATGAATTCCAGGCCACTGCCAGGCTTCCCTCCTCTTCTTTCTCCTTGGAAAAAGATCTTTCTGGCTCTTTTGCTGACAAGCTTTAACGAATCCAACTGATGTAAGAATTTGCTGTCAAAAAGTATCTTAGCCATAACTAGGTTCTTTCCGGAACTAACTCGATCACATTCTTGATTAACTCATCTGGGTCAACTCTTTCCGCTTCTCCCTCAAAGTTGAGAAGAATACGGTGACGAAGAGCCGGTAGGGCTACCTGGTGAATATCGGCAAAACTGACGTTAAATCTCTTTTTGGTAAATGCTCTAGCTTTCCCGGCAGAGATCAGAGCCTGAGCTCCTCGCGGACTGGACCCATAGCGAACATATTTTTGCACCTTTTGCGTAGCTGACCCTGAACCAGGTTGAGTGGCCAGTACCAAACGAGTAGCATAATTCAGAACATGTGAAGCAACCGGGATATCCCTTACCAGGAATTGAATTTGGCGAAGTTCGCTCTGACCGATGACTTTATTGAGGGTAGGCAATTCCCGGATGGTAGTTCGATTAACGATTTCCTGTAGTTCAAAAGAGGAAGGATATTCTATTTTCAATTTAAAGAAAAATCTATCTATCTGAGCTTCGGGCAAGGGGTAAGTTCCCTCCATCTCTATAGGATTTTGGGTGGCTAGAACAAAAAAAGGAAGTTCCAAGCTGTGAGTTACTCCGGCTACAGTGACTTTCTGTTCCTGCATTGCTTCCAGAAGGGCTGATTGAGTCTTAGGCGTAGCTCGATTTATTTCGTCAGCCAGAATGATCTGAGCAAAAATAGATCCCTTCTGAAATTTGAAGAAGCGTCTTCCATTCTCCCCTTGCATAATAATATTGGTTCCTACAATATCAGCTGGCATTAAGTCAGGAGTGAACTGAATACGAGAAAACTTCAAATCAAGAGCCTGGGATAAAGATTTCACTAAGAGAGTTTTTCCCAGGCCGGGAACGCCTTCTAGAAGAACGTGTCCGTTAGAGAGAATAGCTATGAGCACCTCGTCAATAATCTTCTCCTGCCCTACAATTATTCTCTTTACTTCATTTATGATACCCTCTATTTGCTTTTGAAATTCCTTAATTCTCTCTTGGTCTGGCACTTTATTTTTCCTTTCTTATTCTGGCTCCAGAGAAGAGAAATACTTTTTTATCTGCTCTTTATAAGAAAGAGGTATTCTTTCTTCAGTTAACCTATTCATCATTTCTTTCTTATAAGAGAAAAAGGCCTCCTCTGCTGAAAGTCCAGATTTATCAGAAGTATCGGCAATGCCCTGTAACAATCTCATGAAAAAGTAACCTTGCTTAAGTTGGCTTTCCACCTTGGTTAGTTCTCCCTTCTCTTCTAACTCAATTATCTCTTCTTTTTTATAATTTGAAGAAGTATTTCCAGGAAGGGAACCTGTTGCTAGACCCAAATCTGCCAGAAAATCCCTCTCTTTCTCTTCAGCCAAACTATATCCGTCATCTTTCCCATTCTCTACAGGGGATGAATTCATTTCTTTGCCAGGAATGGCTCCCCACGGTTCCTGGTCACTTTTCTTTTTTCCCAGTTGCTCCTTTGATCGCTGGTAACTTTTTCTTAAGGTTTTCTCCATCATTTGTAAAGCTTGTAATTCTCCTGTTTCATTGATTTGCTCTTGCAGGGGATATTGTTGCAGGAGATCATTTACCCCCTGATAATCTTCTTTCTCAAGAGCTTCCATTAGTTTAGAAAGTTGATTCTCATCGATAGCTCCTCCCTTTTCCTCTCTCAGTCCTTTTAATTTCCCCAAAAGGGATGTGGCAGTTTTCTTCAGGGCAGCAGCGATCTCCTGACTAAGCTGATGATAGGCCTGGAAGATTTGCTCTTCCTCTAAATTCTTATAATAGATATCCTTTCCCAATTCTCTCATTTCCAGAGCTAGAAGAGAGGCTCGTTCAACATTCTCTTCTCCCCTTCTTATCAATTTTTGCCCCATATTCATCAATAGTTGCCCTTCTTCCTGGAATAAATCAGGAAAATCAATTTTGCCTCTTGGTGGAAAAGGAAGAAAGTAGCTGGAGAAAGAAACTAATGAGATACCTATAAGTAAGTAAATTGCATATTTACCTCTCTCAAACCAACGGTAGGGGAATGCTTGGCTAGTTCTTACTCCTTGTAGGTGGCAGAGAGCATCTTTGGTCAAAAATTGAATCAACTCTTTCGGTCTTTTCCGGCTCTGATATTCCCAGGCTGTACTCACTCTTTCTTCCAGCCCTAGCTTCTTATCTATCTGAGAGGCAAGCCAAAAAAATGAAATTCGCTGCTGTCTATCTAATATCAAATATATGGCTATACCTAGTCCACAAAAAACAAAAAAGAATAGCGGCCAAGCTGAAGGTAGAGAGACAAATTTATCAAAGAGCAAAAGAGCTAAATAGGCACTTAGAGTGCAAAGAAACCAATTGATTAAGCACTTTTCTGTGCGAAGAAAGTGATATCTTCGGCTAAACTCTTTTAGTTTCAGAGCCAATATTTGTTTAGTTTTCATAAGCTAAAGCCTCTTTTTATCTTTTTAACTTCCTAAGAGAAATGAAAAGAGGAAAAAAGGATAAAACCAAGCTAGAAAGAAGAAACCAGGGATTCAAGTAAAATAGCTCCACTTCTGTTGTCCGGGTCAAAAAAAGACCTAAAAAGAAAAGAATAGTCAACATATTCAGGATAAAAGAAGAAATAGTAGGACTGCCGAGCACAAAACGGAAGAAAAGACCAAGATTAATGAAGGTAATGATAGGAATTGGAATGAGAAAATAGACTCTCAATGCTGATTTTATGGTTGCTCCTTCCATAAAGTAAGCTAAAACAAGTAAGGGTGATGAGGAAAAAAGTATGAAGAGGACAATGAGGAAAATCCCTCCCCATTTGCCCAGCGCTATCTCTTGGGGGGTGAGAGGAGTATATCTTAGCCAATCATCAAAACTAATTTCTTTATCCAGGGAAATACCCACAGCAAGTCTTCCGCTAAGGTAGGTTAGGATAACTATTTGCGAATAACTTAACACCAGAAGAAGCTGAGGCGCCTGAAAGCTCAAGGAAGGAGTAGTGGGCCAGATGATGATCAGCGGTAGAGAGAGTATTATCAGATAAGAGAGATGGATCTTGGTAAATGTTCTCCCTCCCAGATAGGCTTTTAAGTCATTCACCAGAACAAAACGAAAGCGTTTTATCATATTAAATACCTTCGGGATATGGTGAATCGTATCTCATGAATGGTGAATCGTTTTTCACTATACGCTATCCGCTAAACGCTATCTGCTATGAAAAGCGGTATTATCGCCAGGCCAATGAAAGCACAATTGAGCGACTGATAACTCTTTACTAAAGTTTGAGGATTTTCCTCAAACCAGGCCAATAATACAGGAGATTTTGCAGCTATATTTTTCAAAGGTCCTGCAAAATTCCACATCTGGTCAAGCACCTTTGTTTTTAATTCAATTCGGGGATCTTTGGATCTAACTTCTTCATTGTAGAGTGAAGAGAAGGAAGGTAAAGTCTCCCTCTCTTTTAAATTAAGCGTTAAATCAGCTTCATTGAAGGCAGGAAGTTCTTTCAAGAAAGAGCTATGCTCGCCATATAAAAAGAATAAATCCTGCAAAGGAAAAGAATTCAAGTTTTGTAGGCTCACCGTTATAATTTCTTTGCTTCTGGTGGTTTTTGTTATCAGCGAGAAAGGTAGGATAGTTTCCAGACGAAATAGATGAAAAGACCAGGCAGAGCTATCAGAAGACGAGGTCCAGCGAATCTTTCCCTCAGGGAGAAAGACTACTAAATCTTTGAAGAATTCTCGCTCCCTGGAAGGTGCTGAAAGAGCAGTTACAAAAGAGATCTTCTTATCAAATTCCAGTTCTACCGATTGGTAGTAAGGAGAAAAAAGGGTAAAATAGTTTTCCGTTTTGGCCAAAGAGCCTCCTTCTTTTTTATAAAAGATGCTTACCTGCCCTAAAAATGTGTTCTCTCTTCGCATCTTCATCCCCCAAAAAAGAGAAAAAATCAGAGCAGACAGAACTACAGTCAGACTCAGCCCGATCCTTAGTTTCCATCCCAATTTTCTTTTTTTCAGCCACCAACAGAAAAAACCAATGACCACAAGATAGACTAACAGAAAGAAGCCTATTTCTCTTCGCCCCAGGTAAAACCTGCCCGGCCAAAGAATAGAGTGCTCAATAAGGGGATCCAAAATACCCCGGCTAAACATAGAAAAATTGGTTTCCTCCTCTAATATTTCCGCCCAGAAATAGGATTTTCCTGGCCAGTCCCTAAAAGGATGTTGGAAGAAATCAAGAGCTAAAAACAATATCTTCCCCGACCCCACTTTTAATTCTACCAGCAAGGGGATGCCCTCCTCCTTTATAAGAACGTCTCCCTTTTGCCACTGGCTATTCCACAGCTCAACTTTCTGGAAATCGGCAGTAAAGACTCCGTATCTACTCTGCAAGGAAGAAAATGAAGAATTCAGATAAATTTTCTCCAGGGATTCCAGCGGAAGTAAATGAGAGACTAGAGAAGATTTGAATTTCCCGTATCCACCTTTTGCCGTAATAATCAGTCTTCCTCCTATAGAAAGCCATTCTTCTATAGCCTTTTCCTGTTCAGAAATTAATTCAAGTGACTCGATGTCATCCAGGATTAATGCCTGAATTGCATCGTAACCTATCCAGTGGCTGGGTAGTTTGTTCGGATCGGTGTAAAGCACCTGCCTTATTCTTTTTATCTTTGCTTGGGCCAGAAAGTCAAATCCAGCGTGAGTCTTGTTAACTACCAGGATAAATCCCTTATCCATATAAAATGGCTGGATTGGAATCTCTTTTTTCAGCAGACTCTCTTTTCCGCTAATTAGCGAGACCTGCAAAGGATAGACATCCGTTTCCAGAAGTACATTGACTTGATAAAGCTTTCTCGAGGAAGAGGGAAGGAAAACAGGAATAGAATAGATGATTTCGGTAGGATCTTGTTCGAGAGGATTTCCTCTGGCCACTTTAATTAATAGAGTTCCCTCTAAGGAAGGACCTCGATTTTCAAGAAAAACTCTTAGAGGTGTCCAGCTCCCGATTCTGTAAAATCCCTCGAAGCCTATCTCCACCTTCATTTGCAGAGGGGAAGTTGCCTTCGCCTCGAGAGCCATCAGTAGAAGAAAAATTCCCAGATCAGTAATGATCTTCCTGGTCCACTGCTTAGACGTCATATTTTCCACTGAAAACTACTTTTCTTTTTGGCCACAAAGAAGAGAGTACCAATGCCTCCTTTTTACACCTTCATTCTATGTTAACAAGTCTAATTGTCAACAAATGCCTCAGGACAATTTCTTCCGTCGCTGTTATTGGTTAATTTGTTAATTGGTTAAATGGTTAATTCCCCTCACCCTATGCCTCTCCCCCAGGGGAGAGGAGCACTACTCACCACTCACCAATTAACCACTAACCATTACATAAGGCTTCTTCAGAAAATATCCTTCGGCAAGCATGTAAATTCTCATGCTTCAAGAGAAGGATTTTTTTGACAATTGCTTAAAAAGTGCTATTTTGATTACTAACTAGATAGTATAGGAATTTCCTTTTTCCCCTCTTCTCAATCCTCTCCCCACGGGGGAGAGGGAAGGGAGAGGGGGGATAACTTGGAAGAGAAGATTTTCTATGAAGATTCTTGTTCATATCTGTTGTGCTCCCTGTGCTGTTTATCCTTTTTATAAATTAAAGCATGATTTTGAAGAGGTAATGGGTTTTTGGTATAATCCTAATATTCATCCTTTTTTAGAGTACCAGAGACGACTGGAAGCAGTAAAGGTTTGGGCTGAAAAGGAAGAAGTGAGAGTTATTTACAAGGATGAGTATGACATAAAAAAATTTCTTCGCCAGGTAGTGTATCGAGAGTCACAGCGGTGTCTTTTCTGCTACTATGAGCGCCTGGAAAAAACAGCCATCTTTGCCCGTCGAGGGGAATTTGACTACTTTAGCTCTACACTGTTCTTATCTCCTCACCAGGATCAAGAATTACTTAAAACCGTAATAGAGACAATAAGTAAGAAATATAGGATTAAGCCCTATTTAGAAAGAATAGAAGGAGGATGGCAAAAGGGCATAGAACTTTCCAAGAAGATGAAGTTATACCGTCAAGAATATTGTGGCTGTATTTATAGCGAGGAAGAAAGATATAGAAAAAAATACCAGGAGAAGAAAAATAGATAGAGACACTATCATTGCTTCTGCAAATAGAATAACCATTAAAGTAGGCAGTAGTCTTTTGCTAAGGGAGGGAGGAAACCTCGATTTTAATTTCTTAGAGAAACTAAGCCAAAATATCGCTGATTTAATTAGTAAAGGCAAGGAGGTTATTTTGGTTAGTTCAGGAGCTATTGGCTTAGGCAGGCAGGAACTCAATATAAGAAAAAGAAGCAATAGTATCTCCTTTAAGCAGACCCTGGCTAGCATAGGGCAGGCCCGTTTGATGAATATTTATTATCGGCTTTTTCAACAATATAATCTTTTAGTGGGTCAAATACTTTTAAGTGGAGTTGACCTTTCTCGGCGTTCTTCCTATCTCAATGCTCGCAACACTTTTCTTACCCTGCTTAAATTTAAGATTATTCCTGTTGTAAACGAAAATGATACTGTGGCCGTGGAAGAGATTAAATTTGGTGACAATGATACTCTTTCTGCGTTGGTAGCCGGATTAGTAGATGCAAATCTTCTGATAATTTTCTCCGATATAGAAGGTCTATATACCTCTGACCCCAGGATGAATTCAGAGGCAAAATTAATCAAAGAGGTAGATGATATAGATGAAAAAATAGAGAAAATATCCTTGAGTGCATCAATAGAGGGAAGGGTAGGGGGAATGCAAACCAAGATCAAAGCAGCCAAAATAGCTACTCGCTCTGGTATTCCGGTAATAATAGGAGGAGGAGAGGGAAACTTTTTGGGGAGAATTTTTGCCGGGGAAGAAAGAGGAACCCTCTTCTTGCCTAAGAAAGATGGTCTGACTTCTCGTAAAAAATGGATCGCTTATGCACATCTTCTTGCCGGTACTATTGTTGTAGACGATGGCGCTAAAAGAGCTTTAATAGTGGAAGGGAAGAGTCTTCTTGCGGCGGGAATAATTGAAATAACAGGAAACTTTGAAGTAGGAGATTCTGTAAGCTTATTAGATATGAATAGTGAGGAGTTTGCCCGAGGTATAGTACATTATTCCTCAAAGGAGCTAAAAAAGATAAAGGGAACAAAAAGCTCACTGATTGAAAAGCAACTAGGATATAAGTATTACGATGAGGTTGTCCACCGCGACAACCTGGTAATATTGTAGCTCATAAAGTATATCCCATATCTTTAAAGGATTTCTTCTGCCTTCGCCAATTCTTCTTTACTCCTACCCAGAGATCAAGATAGACGTGGCATCCCAGTCGTTTTTCTATCTCTTTTCGCGCTAAACTGCCAATCTCTTTAATCATTTTTCCTGAGCTGCCGATGAGAATACCTTTCTGAGATTTTTGCTCTACATAAATAACTACACGAATATAAATTGGCCCTCTTTCCCTCTCTTCAAATTGGCTCACTTTGACCATAGTTGAATAAGGAATTTCTGCTCGGGTAAGGATAAATATTTTTTCTCTAACTAATTCTGATACTAAAATGCGTTCAGGTTGATCAGTAATAAAGTCGCCAGGATAATAAATTGAA
Source organism: uncultured Clostridia bacterium (assembly GCA_964594375.1). Taxonomy (GTDB): domain Bacteria; phylum Aerophobota; class Aerophobia; order Aerophobales; family AE-B3A; genus AE-B3A. The sequence goes on from CAZQMG010000002.1 coordinate 34,558, forward strand.
TGATAGGGAAGGTGTTGGATTATCTCACCCATTAAGATAGAGAGATTGGTTCCTTTCTTGGCAGAGACAGGGATTATACGACTAAAGAGAAAAAGGTCCAAATAGTTTTTTTTTAATGATTCTAACTGTGATTCCTTGATTTTGTCTATTTTATTAATGATTAAAAAGGCTGGTTTATTTAGTTTTTTCAGCTTTTGTAAAACAAATCTGTCTTCCTCGTAAATAGAAAAAGGTTCTACCATCATAGCTATTATGTCTGTGCCCTCTAAGCTCTTTAATGCTTCTCCTACTATATGTCTGTCCACCAGGGTCCTGGTTTTATTAAGACTGATTATCCCCGGTGTATCCAAAAAAATTACCTGGGCTTCGTCGAAGGTGACTATTCCCTTAATAATGTTTCGTGTGGTTTGTGGTCGTGGGGAAACAATAGCTATCTTTTCTCCTATCAACTGATTAATCAGAGTTGATTTTCCTACATTCGGCTTGCCTATAAGTGTGACAAATCCGGCTTTGAAATTGTTTTTCATAATAGTTAAAAATTTAAAGCGTAAACCTAAAGCCATAATTCAAGATTTAAAACTTTTGAGTTTTAGGTTATGGTTTTTCGTTTTGCGCTTTTCGCTTTGCGTTTTTTCTATCCGCTATCCGCTATCCGCTGTCTTTTAAAGGATGGGTAGATATTGTTCCAACTCATACGACGTAACGCGAGAACGATAATTCT
>CAZQMG010000002.1:35378-37913 GCA_964594375.1 uncultured Clostridia bacterium
AGGATGGGTAGATATTGTTCCAACTCATACGACGTAACGCGAGAACGATAATTCTCCCACTCTATTCGCTTATTCTCTATGAGCTTGAAGAAGAGAGACTCACCAAGTGTTTCCTTCAGCCAAACGCTTTCTTCAGCTACTTTTATAGCCTCCCAGAGATTCTCCGGAAGTTGCCCGATGCCCTTTTCTTTCCTTTCTTCTCCGCTCATCTTATACACGTTTGTTTTTACAGGCTCCACAATATCATATTCTTTTTCTATCCCTTCCAGCCCTGCTGATAGCGTCACTGCAAAGGAGAGATAAGGATTGCAGGCAGGATCAGGGGATCTTAATTCCACTCGAGTAGCTGTTTCTTTGCCTGGTTTATAAAGAGGAACTCTGATTAGGTCTGAACGATTTCTCAGGGCCCAGGACAGATATATAGGAGCCTCATACCCGGGCACTAATCTCTTATAAGAATTCACCCATTGATTAGTGATTAGTGTAAATTCAGAAGCATGTCTCAATAAGCCAGCTATATACCTTTTAGCTATTTTAGAAAGGTGCCACTCATCTTGAGAATCAAAGAAAACATTTACTCCACCTTTGAAAAGAGACTGATGAATATGCATACCACTTCCATTTTCTCCAAAAAGCGGCTTAGGCATAAAGGTAGCATAAAGATTATTTTTTAAAGCAATCTCTTTGATCATCAAGCGAGCGGTCATAGTATTATCAGCCATATTTAGAGCATCAGTGTATTTCAAATCAATCTCATGTTGGCTAGGAGCTACTTCGTGGTGAGAACATTCAACTTCTATATTCATATTCTTAAGAGTAAGAACTGTCTCTCGACGAAAGTCGCTGGCTACATCTCGTGGCGTGAGATCAAAATATCCTCCTTTATCCAATCCTTGGGGAGGCACTTGAGAAGACTGAAAGTAGAAATACTCTAATTCCGGTCCTACATAGAAGGTGTATCCGATATCAGAAGCCCTTTTTAAGTTCCTTTTTAGCACATAGCGTGGATCCTCGGCATAGGGATTTCCATCTGGCTTCAGAATATCACAGAATATCTTGGCCATAACTCCTAACTGACTAGAAGAAGAAGGCATCAAGGAGAAGGTGGAAGGATCAGGCATGGCAATCATATCGCTTTCTTCAATACGAGCAAATCCCTCGATAGAAGAACCATCAAAACCAACTCCTTCTTCTAACGCCGCTTCGAGTCCTTCCACAGTGATAGCAAAGCTTTTCAGGAATCCTAATATATCAGTGAACCACAGACGAATGAATTCCACTTTTTTTATTTTTACTTCTTCAAGTACCCATTCTTTATTTTTTATCTGCATATTCATACTCTTTCTTATTTAGTAGGTTGAGCAGTATTAATTATTCTTCCCGCATGTATTCTTCAATGATCTCCTTTTGGATTGTTTCCCTTAACTCTTCATTGAGGGGATAAGCAGTGTCTATATATTCTCCATTAGGCAGTTTACGAGAGGGCATAGCTACAAAAGGCCCGTTTTTCCCCTCGATAACTTTCAATCCATGAATACGAAAAGAATCATCAAATGTAATTGTTGCCCAGGCCTTGAATTTTTCCTTACCCTCAACTTTCCTTATTTTAACTTCCGAAATTCTCACTCTAGACCTCCTTAAGACTTCTATCTATAGGTTGGACTAAATAACCCCTTCCCATCCCTTTCAGTTTGCTGAGGATTTCTTGCCCCTTCTGTCTATCTTCTACTATAGCAAAAACAGTAGACCCGCTTCCTGTCATTAAAGCTCCTCTCGCTCCCGCCTCTTTCATCTTCTCTTTAACTGATCCTACCAGGGGAAACCTCTCTAAAACCACCTCCTCTAATTTATTATATAGAGAATTGCTTATTCCAAGTAAACCCTCTTTTCTAATTGATTTTGCCAGAAGTCTAGCACTTAATTTTTTCTTTGTCAATCCAATTCTTACTCTTTCATATACCCAGGCAGTAGAAATAGGAACGGTTGGGTCTAAAAGGACCAACCATCCATTTTTCAGAGGAGGAAGAGGAACAAGAATTTCTCCCTTGCCTCGTACTAGAGATGTTCCTCCTTGCAGACAAAAGGGAATGTCGGCTCCCAGTAAACTAGCCCATTCCTTAAGGTCGGAGAGTAGGAGGCCTGACTGGAAAAGCCTATTCATTCCCCATAAAGTAGCTGCAGCATCAGCGCTACCTCCTCCCAATCCCGCTTTTACGGGAATAGCCTTGTGAATTTCTATGTGTAAGCCTTTGTTCAAATTCGTCTTTTGCAAAAATAATTTCGCTGTCTTATAACAAATGTTTTCTCTATTTACAGGAATATCAGATTCATTAGACAAAATTCTAATTCCTTGCTTTAAAGGTCTCAAGGTAAGTCTATCATACAAGGTTATTGATTGCATTATGGATTCAATTTCATGGTAACCGTCATTGCGTTTTCCCAATATATTCAAGTAAAGATTAATTTTAGCTGCTACCCGCAGTGTGACTTTTTCAATCATTTGCTTTTTTGTGGTTAGCCTCCCAATTTTTTCTT
>CAZQMG010000003.1:0-36516 GCA_964594375.1 uncultured Clostridia bacterium
ATAAATGAAGTCGCTACAAGGGATGCGCAATTATTTATGTCGTTTCATATAGTTACCGCTAAGGGCAGATAAGACATCAATGTATCTGTTGGTCTTAGCCGATGTCCTGAATCCAGGTTTACTCTCAGCCAGCAATATCACTGCTTTACTACCGTTTATATCCTCTAGCCTGGAGACTCTTATGTATTCCAGCTCGCTATTATCCAAGCCTTTCAGACTCAGCTCGACAATATCTGCCAGCTCTCCCTCTCCTAAGATAATAAAATGAGTCTTGCCTTTTTTATATTCCATTAAAACTAGATGCTGAATTTTCTTTTTCATCTCTTGCAGGGAATGGATAGTCTTTAGAAAATATCGGTAGGATTTTTTTGTCTTTTCCGCAAAGCCTTTGGGAGTGAGAATATATTGGACTTTTCTTCTATTCAGTTCTTTGACCTTTATATATCCTTTGCTGGCCAGTCTCTTTAAGATAATGTTGGTCATTCCAAGAGATAGACCTAACCGATGGGAGATTTTCCTCTGGGTAAGGTTTTTATCCCGGCTTATTTCCTCAATTATTTTGAGTTCTCGTTCACCAATTATAGAGCTATTCATTTTTTAGCCATAGATTTTGTTCAAAATATGAACATCATAACATTTATCAATATTATGTCAATAAATACAAATTAGCAGAATAGCTTATAGTAATTTATATGAAACGTCTTATATATTTTCGCTTATCTGTAGAGGTTTGATTCATCAAACCCGCTAATTTTCTGGCTTCATAAATGAAGTCGCTACAAGGAATACGCAATTATTTATGTCGTTTCATATAGCTGCTTATTCACTTTCGCTACGTCCGCCACAGAAGTTATCTATACAGCATAAGGTTTTGACTTCTCTATTTTTGTTTATCCCGCTTTTACCTTCTTTACCCACTCCCAATTACTTAAAAGCCACTCTGCTGTTCTCTTGATTCCTTCTTCTATATTTACATCTGGTTTCCAGGAAAGAAGTTGCTTAGCTTTTTCTATGTCTGCCCAGGTGGCAAGAATATCCGCCGGATGTCTGGGCAGATATTTTATCCTGGCTCTTTTACCTAAGGCATTTTCTATAAGGCTGATTACATAGTTTAATTTTACTGAATGATCGCTTCCCAGATTAATAATCTCATAATTTAAAGGCTTTAGAGCTTTAATCGTACCCTCTGCAATATCATCGATGTAGGTAAAGTCTCTCTTTTGGTTGCCGTCGCCATATACAGGAATTTCTTCATTGGCATAAATCTTTTTGCTAAAGATGAAGACACTCATATCCGGCCTTCCTGCTGGGCCATAAACAGTGAAGTAGCGAGGGATAGAAATATCTATTCCGTAAAGATAATGGTAAGTGTAACATAATGCCTCTGCCCCTTTCTTGGAGGCAGCATAAGGCGATAGGGGAAAATCTGTTTTCTTATCTTCAGTAAAAGGTAGACTCATCTCTCCATAGATGCTGGAAGTAGAAGCGAGGATAAATTTCTTTATTTTGTATTTACGACAAAGCTCTAAAAGGTTCAGTGTGCCCATAATGTTTGTATCTAAATATAAGGACGGATTCTCTGTACTGGCTCTTACTCCCGCCCTAGCGGCGAGGTTGATTACTGCCTCAAAATTGAATTCTTCAAACAGAGGCTCAAGTTGAGTATGGGCAGTAATATCTAATCGATGAAAAGTGAAATTCTCAAATCTCTCCAATTGTTTCAGGCGCCAATCTTTGAGTCTGACATCATAGGCATCATTTAAATTATCTATTCCAACTACTTTATGACCTCTTTTTAGAAGGAGCTCAGTTACTTTTGAGGCTATAAAACCTGCTGTGCCAGTCACCAATAGATTCATCTTTCCTCCAGTTTGTTGAAACAGCGGGTTGAGATTGCTTCGCTTGCGCTCGTAATGACAAGCAAGGAAGCCCTGGGATTGTGGAGTCAGCCATAGATTCTGCTCGAAAAGGAAACTTTTTAAGCAATCTCAGGTTGTTTGAACCTGCATTATATCTGGTAGCAATTAATTTCCTTTGGGAGACTAATCTGGTAAGAGCCTCCTTAAGATAATGTTGGTCATCCCCAGAGATAGACCTAACTTATGGGAAATTTTCCTCTGAGTAAGATTGCTGTCTCGACTTATCTCCTCAATTATTCTTAGTTCTCGCTCACTTATCCCAGGATTATTCAACTTGCTTTTTGTCTTCATCGAAAATCTCTCTAACAACATAAAGGGGTCGCTTCCTCACTTCTTCACCTACGCGGCCAACATACTCTCCCAGAACTCCTAAACATATAAGCTGAACACCTCCCAAGAGAATAATAGCCACCACTCTGATTGAATCCTACCCAGCTTGTTAATCCCCTTGTATAGCGATTTTTCCTCTTTCTATATTATCTAGAGTTTCTTTCATTCTATATCTCTGACGAATTTATCCTTTACCAGAAATTTAAGGGGGCTATTTAGTAACCTTAATCTTAAAACGGATAAAAACATTAAAGGTACCATTTTTTTCAAGTTTAAGGTAGATCCCATCTGATCTTCCCAGGCAATTGGTACTTCCTTTATTTTTTCGTGTCCCCGCTTTGTCAGTTTGTAGAGCAGCTCAACATCGAAAGAAAAATCAGTGGTTTCCAATTCATTCACAATATCTTTAACAATATGGGCCCTAAAAACCTTAGCTCCACACTGAGTATCCTTAAAAGGGAGGCCGAACAATACTCTGACCAACAAATTGAAACCCCGACTTGCCATTCTTCTTTTCCAAGACTGTCTTCTTAATATATTGGCCCCCTTCATCCATCTGGATCCTATTACCCCATTATTGTCTTCAAGTTTCTTAACTAAATCATAAAGAGCTTGTGGGCTTGTGGCGCTATCAGCATCTACAAAGGATATTATGTTACCAGTGGCAACCTTAAACCCTTCGATCAAGGCTCCTCCTTTACCTATTTTCTCCTTTACTATTTTATATTTGAGATTGGGATTATTCTCACTATATTCTCTGACTATTTCTTCGGTTTTGTCTTCACAACCATTTGGTATTAAAATGAGTTCAAATTCTTTGTAATTTTTAGCAAAAAAAATAATATATTGATCTAATGTATTCTGGATCCTGTTCTCTTCATTGCAAGCGGGAATTATTATCGAAAGTTTCTTCATTTTTGTTTTTGGGGAATAAAATATTTCACCCCTCTTAAGCCTGTCAGTATAAGGAGTTGTTATAAATTTGTTCAAGATATGAACATTATAGCATCTATCAATGCTATGTCAAGAAAAATCGCCCTAACGGGCGATGACTTTAAAACCTTCTAATACACTTAACTGATCTTTATGAACCCACGACATATGGGACAAACTAAACTGCTTGTCCCTCCTGGATGATACTCTTTACCTCCAGGAGAAAAATCTCTTACTACCGAAGAAGGTATTACTATCTCATTCTTACAATCGGGACAGATAAAACTAACCTTCTTCTTTTCTCTAGAAGGAAAAAGATAACTGCCCGATGGCTGCTGTTTTTTCTTGTTCTTTCTCATCTTTTATTAGCTCATCTTCCAATAGATGATCCAAATAGGAGTAAATTACTCCGTGCCTTGGATGCCAGATCTTATATAAGATCATCTCATCACCACACTTAGGACAGATTAGAGGATCCTTGCCAAAGCTTTTCTTTATCCGCTCTCGCCACTTTAGCGATGCTACTCTCTTTGCCATCTGCTCAAATTCTCTTGTCATCTCTTTAATATTCTCAAAGAAAGAGGTAAGTATCTTTCTCGCTTTACCTACTTTATTCCTTGCGTAAAGTCCCGAGTGTCTTATCATCCGAAACTGCTTAGACATGATATGCTGGATCATTCTTCTGATAAACTCAAAAGCTGAGACAGTTACCCATACCTTTTTATCAGTAGGATGTTCTCGATACCAGTAGGTGACCTTCTCTCCATCGTATTCTTTTATTCTGGATAAAGCTATGGAAGGACTGGCTACATACTTAATTGAGATATCCCACAATATCTTTCTTCCTTATCCTCTCTTTCTTAGCTCGGACAATGAAGCCTTTGTCTTTTCTCTTTTGATAAACCTGCTCTATTTTCTCTAAGACGTCTTTTCTTGAGGCCATTTTCTCCTTTAACATGGTAAGCAGGTTATACATCCAGTTCTTTCTTAAGGTCTCGTACTTTAAATAGATACCATTATGCCAGCTTCCCTTCTTATCTAATCTACCTTCGGTCACCAGAAGATGAAGATGAGGGTTCCAGGTAGAGGCTCTTGCTGCTGTTTGGATAACCTCAATTATTCCTATCTCTATTTCGGCTTTGTGACTTCCAATACTGGCTACTTCCTTAACTGTCTTTACTCCAGCCTCAGCTAGAGCGTTAAGCAAAGAAGGATCATGGAAGTATTCCCAGAGGCTCCCTGGTACGGTAAGGATTACGTGACGGTGCTCGATCCACTTGAAGATTGATTTCTTCATTCTATCTAGCCACCTGTCAATGTAGACTTTGGAGCAGCGAAGGCAAAATCTACTCTTACAGGTAAATCCTACTTTATGGGTATTCAAACAGCTCAGGCACATATACTCAAAGAAACCATTTTCTAAAAGACCACAACCGAGTATTTTCTCCACGTTCTCTTCTATATCCCCTGTGATGTATTCGGGACGAAACTCTTTAAACCGAGCCCAATGCTCCCGGAAGATCCGAACAACGATGTTTTTGTGAGAGTAGATATCATATTTGGCCATTTTAACTACATTATTATAAAATATGGAAAACATCGATCAGAAGGGAATCTTGGTATAGTTCCTAGATAATCAAGGAATACCATAGTTAAGGTGGACCCCAAAATTTGGACAGTACCAGAGTTTCTTAACACTCTACTCTTAGGGTAACAAAAGCGGAAGTATAAACTTTTACAAAAAGCGGAAATTTAAGTTTTTACGTAACAATGGGGGTTGACAACCGTCCAATTTGCTCTAAGTTTATATTCAGAGAAGGCATCAGAGGATTTTTGAATATATGGCAGGTTTAGATAGGAATGTTATAGAGTATAGCGCCCCCACTCCAAGATTGGAAGGAATATCCGATGCAACTGAATATCAGGGAGTAAAACGAAATGCCCTACCCTATACGCCTGAAAGACGGCAGCCATGTCTGGCTGGCTGGTAAAAGGAGATATATAATAAAGAACCACTAAAAAATCAAACGGATAACACACTCATTCTAGCAATTTCTCAATCTTACAGAAATTATGGGGTGTAATGCAAACAAGGCTCAAGAATGAAAACAAAAATTAATAAGAGAATCCTGTTTTTAGTGGTGCTACTACTAGCAATAGCTGGCTCAGTTTATGGGATGTGGCTACTGGGAGAGAGAAAATACACGGGCAATTTAGTGAGCAATTTCAGCTTCGAGGTAGTGGATACACAAGGTAAATTGCAATCCTGGAGGGAAGATGCTTCCGGAGGCTGGTCAGTCAATACCGAGGAACCCTATGAAGGGAAACGATGTGTGCAGGCTACTATTCCCTGGAGCTGGCTTTCTCAGGACATATCAGTGAGGGAAGGCAAATCCTATACCCTAAAGGCCTACGTAAAGTCAGATATAGTGATACCTGGGAAAAGCAATCGTGAGAATACATTTCTTTGTTTGGAGTGTTTAGACGGAAAAGATACAGTTATGGCAGAACAGATGCGACAGTTTGAGGCTACTTCATCCTGGAAACCACAGAAAGTTTCCATTTACGCCCCTGAAAATACTGAGAAGATCAGAGTAAAACTAGCCAAGAGACGAGGAGGAGAAGGAAGAGTCTGGTTTGATAATCTTAAGATGGTACAGATAGCCTGGTATATGAGAATAGAATTCTTAAAAAGGCTCCACCAGGACAAGCGGCTTTTCATTTCCTATTTTTCCATGTATTTGATTCCCTTGATTCTTCTCTTGAGATTCATTCTGAGAAAATAGTTTACTCTCAGCCCAACTCCCTCAACAAAAAACGAAAATTCGTATTCGGAAAGGTGTTGGGCTCACACTCTCGCTACCTTCCAAGTCAAGTTGACAATAATCAGTATGTACCAACATCACTTTCTGGACAATTCCCTTAATTCATTCAAATAGTTATAAAGAGCTACCTTCTTGTTATCAAAACCTGGAACTTTAAGGTATTCGTTGTAAGCTCTTTCGACTTGGTCAATGTCCACATCACTAATATACGAAAAAGAACGAGGTGGCTCTACTCCTGAGTATATACTTCTTTCAGTATTCACTGCAAACTTCGCAAAGTAGTATGTTGTTGTCACGAAAAGAGTAATAAGAAAAGATGTTACTACCCACTTAGCATACCGAAATAGCATATTATGTTCACGAGCAAACAGAATAGAGTCCAAAAGAAATGGGATTGACATCAGCAAAGCCGTTTTGATTGTGAAGATTATGAAATAGTTATTTTGAAACCCTGGTTGGTTTTTTGAAATAGAATAATCCAGTAAATAATACAAAGTCATAAAAGCAAGGAACAACGTCGTACCATAAGGAATTGTATTTAAAGCTTTTTTCCTAAAAGCCAATGTAATTACTGCAACACATATAACCGGGCCTTGCGAAAAGATGAAATTATAAGAAAGAAACGAAATCAGCTGATTGTATTGAGACGTTAAAAGCATCTGATAGGTGTAGAACTGAGTATATCCATATCGATTTTGCATAAGTAAAAGGTATGACCAAACACAACATGCAAATATGAAGATAAACCATATACGGTTGGACAAATTCCGACGCTCTCTTTCAGCAAGTAGATGTATTAAACAAGGTATCAATATAATTGCCCAAATGCCCAACCCTCTCATTCCGAATGTTCCGGTACCAAGCCACCAATCATACCAAGAAGCTTGAAGATAGAGGTGAGCAAAAAGAATCATAAGAAGGCTTACACAAAGAAATTTCTCACGGAGCCGTTTTTTGCTAAGTATCAAAAAAAAGAGAGCAAAACATCCTAATGCATAAAGCGGATGGTAGGCAAGCAAACCATGCCATGGATTGAATAAAACTGCTGAAAACTCCGGATGCTTCCAATCCAGACTTTTAAATGCTCCCGAGCCAAACACATAGGCAGAGCTGAAAAAAGACCCGGTCATCCACCGATTGCTCAGTCCCACTTCAATAATTCCTACCAGAACAGGAAGAATTGGAAGGAAAACGAGCATAAAGGTCTTAATTCGGCTCCTTTTATTATGACCGGTAAAAATTAAGTAATACATGGTCCCAAAAACTGAAATACAATAGATGGCTAGCTGCAAGCGAATAATTATTAGCAACCCCGCCAACATGCCAACCAATAAAGAGTCACTCATTTTCCAGGCCTTGGTTTTGATTACCCAAAATACCATAACCGCAAAACAGCTATAGGACAGAGATTCAGATGAATAGACTGTGGAATAAAAACCTAAGTGGGTTCCAACAAACGCAATTAAAGCACCAAAGAGCGTCAAACCAACATTCTTGTGCGATACACAATATAATGTCCCCAATAGAGCCCACCAGAATATAAGAGAAAATATCCAGCCCACAAACAATGCGCCATCAATCAGATCTTTAAAAAAAATATTGCCGATTAGAAATAACAGTCCTGGCCCAGAAGAATGTTGTGACAAAGGAACTCCCATTGGTGATAGTGTTTTTCCTGGTAGTTTGAAAATATTGTTTTCCTTGATTGCGCTGGACCAATTAATGTACCGAAAAAAATCAGATCCACCTCTCATGCTATAATAGAAGAGAGTACAAAATAAGACAATCAAAGCGTAGGGAAGGTAGGTTTTAAATTTCTTCATAGGGTTTGAACTTATGCTCATATAAACTGGCCTAATAACGCCTTCAAATCAATTGATATTAGATTTTCACTTTTCATATTCTCATCCAAAAGCATAAATATCAACTTCTTATGTTCGTAAAAGCTCCACAAGATATTTGAGGGGGGACATAGCAGCTCCCCTGTGAATGAACCATCAATCTATCTCAACCTCACAATCATGATACGGAACGTCTATCCTGTCCAGCGAAGAAAACAAAAAGAGAAACTCAACATCAGGGATGTTCCTATTTTATTCGGTATATTTTTACGATAGGGTTAGGATTGGTCGGTGAAAAAGGAGACGGATCGAACTGCTTCACCAGCTCGCCCTTTGCCTCTATATCCTCATAGTTGCGCCTGACACCTTGATACTGCCGTAAGTTAGTCGTAAAATACCTATCATACCTGCCGCTATTTACTATTATGTAGTCAAATTTGTTCCTGTACCATTCAAAGGGATGAACTCCAATGGTATAGATATTCTCCATTTTATACCCAGAAAAATGGGGAAAGTAAAACTCATAAGCGATTCTCTTACCTCGGGGAATGTTTTCATTAATCCAGTCCTTTGCCTCTATGCGGGTTCCTTTCTGGGTCATAAGCTGGACGTAGCCAATGACTTTGATGCCGGGAAGAAAGATGAAAATGAAAACCGCTATAATGAGGGTAAAGTTTCGCCTATTCTGTGAGAAGGGAATTCTAGAAACTATCTTCATCAAAAACGCTGCCGCTATAATAGTCAGGAAAGGGACCATAGGAAGAAAATATCGATCACCATGACGAGTAAAACTCCCCATAATGAAATAGTAGAGTAGAGGAAAACTCAGAAGTAGAACATCTTTCTTTCTATGAGTAAATATCCCGTAGATGATCGCAATTAGGGAAAAAATAGCCAGAGGATAACCCAGGCTGTGGTTCAAAGAATGAGTAATATAATAAACCCAACTATTAACTTCTCCGGGTTGGTTTGCTGTAATTTTATTCAGGCCCCTCAGCCAACCCCCTATAGTCACAAATAAGTCACGATGATGCACAAGGGCATAAGGGGTGGCAATGAAGAAACCTGCAACAACGAGAAGAAGAACAAGAAGAACTTTTTTGTTAAAAAAGATGGAGAATAATTTTTTCTTTTCTTTGAGACCGCGAAACAAATGAGCCAAAAAAATAGGTACAATAAGAAGTACGCCAGTATATTTTGTGGCAACAGAAAATCCGGTAAAGATAGTGGCCAGTAAATAATCTTTTATCTTACCTCTCTCGTAAACTAGATATATGAAGAAAAAAGATAAAGTAACAAAAAAAGTCATAGGGATATCCGGTCTTATCAGTCGCGAATATCTGACATGCAATAAACTGAAACTCAAAAAGAAAGAGGCAACGAGACCAACCTTTCTAGAATACATCCTTTTACCAATAAGATAAACCAAGAGAACATTGCCCACTCCAAAAAAAACTGTAGTCATTCTTCCTACTAGATAGACTTCTCTTATAGTTAGATCATTTAAGGATTGAAGAAATCCGGTCAATAACATCCAAAAACAATAATTTCCATAAACAAATGCCTGAATATAGAAATATAAGCTTGGCCACATAAAACTCCCCGGATCAAAATTGCGCTCCCTTAACATCCGAAGAGCCATCTTAACTGTATAATATTCATCTAATTCATAGGGAGCAAACATAGCATGCGGTAAGTTCCAGTCAAGTCCGATAATTCTTACCAATAAAGCAACTAATAAAATTAGATACAAAATGAGCATATTTTTAGTCATCAATACCGATAAGCGATTCATTTTATTCATTCCACTATCTCTTATAACTTACTTATCATTGTCCTTTTGACTTCCGTAATCCCGAAAGAATACTCCTTGTTACCCGAACATCTTCCTCTCTTATCTCTCGAAAGATGAAAAGCAAAGCAAAATAGAGAAAAAATAAACCAATATAATATCCAATCAAAGATATACCTGAAACGGAAAAACTACAGGCAACTATATAAATAATTGAAGAGGCCGCTAATATTCTAAATAGAGAAAGAAAACTCGTCAAGCTATGAAAACGATTATAGACATACACGCCAGCTATAAGAACGCCCAAAAAACCAGTAATAGTGGTAGCTACGGCCGCTCCAGCTAATCCATAAATAGAAACAAGAGTCATATTTAATAGGACATTAACTAAAAGCAGAACTAAAACCATAAACAAAGAAACTCTGGGTTTGCCACTGGCAGTAATTATCGTTGTTAAAATAATGAAAAGAGAAAGAAAGGTCAATCCAAAGATCAAGATGCTCAAGGGAGCGACGGCAGCTAAATATGCCTCTGTATATACCAGAGAAATTAGATTCTGAGAGGTAGCACTAATTATGAAAGAGCAGGGAATTAAGAAAATTAAAGTGTATCTCAGAGATTGATTTATATATTTTCTGGTAAGTTCTTCATTTCCTTTGCTGGAGGTAGATTTTGCTATGGAGGGAAATAAAGTCTCACCTAAAGCCAGGAATATAAAGTAAGGAATTTTGCTTAAAGCCACGGCCGAGGTATAAAAACCAGCTTGCGCCCTTTCTGCCAAAATAGCTTTTACAAAAAGCAAATCTAGACTTATCACCAGATTAAAGGCTAAAGAAAAAAGAATAACCGGAGCGGCAAATTTTATGATTTTACTCATTTCGAAGTTATCCGCAATTCTAATATCGTCCCTATCTTTGGATATCCAGTAATGGCGTGCCATTATCAAAGACACCACACCCGCTATCAAATAACCACCTATTGCTCCATACAGCTCAAAACCCAGATAGACTGAAGCAAGTACCACTAATACCTTTATGACATGATAGATAATGGAAACGGTTGCCTGTTTTCCGAAGGCTTTTATTCCATTTAACAGTCCAAAGTATACTGCATATAGACTGAAGGCAGGAACGAAAAAAGCTATAAATCTAATATAGGGTATTAAGGTAGAATCTTTTAGTAAACTGGCTATTAGGGGTGCCAGGGTAAACAAGAAAACAAAAATAAGAAGAGCAAGGATTATTTGAATCTTTATAGCCTGATTCTTTATTACGACTGCTAATTCCTTTCTTTCTGCGGTGTATTTTGAAATCGCCCGCACAGTTCCTGGCTCCACAAGAACTCTACAGATGGTCAAAAGAGATAGTATTATTCCAAAGGTTCCGTATAACTCTGGACCCAGATATCTGCCTAACCCAAAATGAATGGCATAGCTACTAATTAGAAAGACTAGCTGAGCACTCATCAAATAAATGGTACCTTTGGCTAAAATCTTTTTCACCTTAAATGCTCCACAAATCGATATTTTATCAGAGCCCGTAAGAGAGCTGCCAGGCCATCTTTCCAGGTGACCTTTTTTCCTCCCTCATAGCAACACCCATAGTAAGTTATGAGCACCCCTACAACTATTATCTCTTTTTTAATCTCAACATTGCTAATGTATTCGGTAAAGATAAACCGCGGCTCCCCCTGCTATTTGTTTCGTCAGCAAAGAACCCCTTTTGCCCAAGTACTCAAGGCAAAATTTTCTCTCTATATCCAAGTAATGGGAAAAGACAAGCCACACTCGAATGTCTCTCTCCAGAATCTTATCAATTTCAGAGGCGTACTCATTAATATCGTCCCGGTGTATTTTTCCCCACACTACATTTTCATAACTGCCACGGTAATAATATTTAAACGCCTCCCCATCTGCATAATATACGTAAATCCTATCCCCAAGCTCGAGGTTCCTCTCCAGATATTGAATCACCGGGCGTGTTTCCTCTCTTCTCACTGACTTGGCGAAACCCGCATAGATCTGACTAATCGTTGGCCAAGTAAATAATATCACCATCACAACTAGTGCTATCAGATATTTTTTTTGATAAAGAGTAACAAGAACCCTGAACAAACCCTGGCCCACGGTAATAAAAAGTATGGGAGAGACAAATAACATAAGCCTGGTAACTCCGTAAGGATATCTATGTAGAGATGAAGCTACTAACGCCAGAAAAAGGGGAAATAGAAGGTAGAGGAGGAATCTTCGGCGATTAGTTCTTATAAAGTCGTCCACAGCCACAGGAATTAAGAGGAGAACCAACCAATGATAGGGCTGAAAAAAGTTCTTGAGAATCGTAAAGTTAGACCTCACCAGCCAGAGCAATAAATTATTACTGCTGGTGGTATCAGGATAGGACCCCCTCCAGTAGGCTATTAGCCAATCTTGAATCTGGCCTCGTATGACAAAATAGAATATTAGAATAAATATGAATCCTACGACAGCATTACTCAGCAACCATTTGGGTAAGATATTTCTCCTCCGACTGCCAATACCTTGTAGGAGAAGAACCAAGCTCAATCCGGGAATGACAAAAGCTGCAGTATGAGAAAAACATAAGGCCAACGAGGAGAAAACCACCCAGAGACCCCAGTTTCTCAAAGTGTTCTTCGCCACTATTCTTTCAGTTAAAAACACTAAGAGGATGGCGAAGAAAACATCCCCGGAATACTGCTTAAGCTCTTTTGAATAATAGACTAAAGGATAAGAAAAGGAAAAAAGGATTAGAGTTAATAAGGCTGCTTTGCTGTCTATTCTCCGAGCCACAAGATAGATTAGTGCAAGGGAACCAATCCCAAAGAGACAGGGCAGAAGCCTTAAGGTAAACTCATTATTAGGAAAAAATTTAACTATGTAGTGGAGGGCGATGACAAAGAGTGGGGGTGCTGGGCCCATAGAAGCCCACACCTCTTTCAGGCTACTTTGGCTTGCCCAGTTAGCAACAGAGGCTTCGTCCAGCCATAAGGATCTTCCCCCCAGATCATAGGTGCGAATCTGAGCTGCTAGCGTGATAATCAATAAAGCCAGTAATATCTGAATCTTTCTATCACCCAGCAACGTCACTATTTTTGAGAATAGAAAAGAGGGATAAATTTTATGAGTGGACGACATTTTATTTATTTGTTTCTCCTGCAAAGACAACTTTTACCCTTGCCAGATGTATATACTAAAAATCATATTTGACTTTGCTTATCTTAGTCTACAAATCTATATTTTAAGAGAGTCCATAGAGCCATGAGGCCATCTTTCCAGGTAATCTTTTTTCCTCCCTCATAACAACGCCCGAAGTAAGTTATGGGCACCTCCACAACTTTCAAATTTGCCTTTAATATTTTTGCCGTAATCTCCGGTTCAATGTCAAATCTTTTTGCCTTGATGTTTAAATCAAGAAACATAGACGCCTTAAAAGCTTTGTAGCACGTTTCCATATCTGTTAATCTGGCTCGATAGAGAACATTGGTTACCCAGGTCAAAAATTTATTTCCAAAATAATGCCAGAAGGAGGAGAACTTGTGAACGCCAAAAAACCTTGAGCCATACACAACATCGGCACGTCCATTCTTAATGGGCTTAACTAAATTTAGATAATCTTTTGGCTCATACTCTAAATCAGCATCTTGAATGATCACCACATCGCCAGCAATGTACGTTTGCGCTGTTCTGATGGCAGCCCCCTTACCTCTATTGCGAGAGTGAAAAAGTACCTTTATTTCTTTATCCTTGATTCCTTTTAAAAGCTGCCGTGTCCCGTCAGTAGAGTAATCATCTACGACTATTATCTCTTTTTCGATTTTAACATTCTTGATACGCCGTAAAACCTCCTCAATAGTTCCTTTTTCATTAAAAACAGGCACAATAACTGAGATTTTCATCTATTGTTTACCTTACTATTAAGATAATACCACTTATTATCAATGCTATACCAGCCCTGACCACATATTTTTCATTTTTTCATTATAATTGATTAGTTCGATACCTTGTTCACACCATTATAAAGCCTCTAGTTAATTTCATTTAACTCGTTTGAAGATGTATATTCCATCATAAGAAAATACTATTTGATGGCTCTTCAGTAGCTTATTGAATTCCTTCTCATATTCTTCTTCGTCCAATTTATCTATGATATAGTGGGCTCTCTCTTGGTCGAGCACTACATAATCTGCACTTTCTATATGTTGGGGAAAACAATAATATTCTTTCCGATGAGCAAGATAACTATTATTTACCATATTTTGGGAAACTACACTGCTATTCTGAGGAATGAATCTCCTTAAGGCATCATTTAATACCCTATCCCTTTCCGTGATGACATAGGAGGTTTTGTAATAATTCCCCATCAATTTCTTCCAAAAGAGAACAGAAATAGGAGAAGGACTCAAGACAACATTATAATAAAGGGAAATGGCTAAAATAGTACAAAGAGAAGTCTTTAATAATTGATTCTTATCCAGGTTAATCTTAAGATGCTTTTTGAACCAACTTTTTAGAGACTCTTCTCTTCCATTGAAAAACTTAAGTCCGTAAATTAGAGCGATAAAGACTGGGGCTATTAGCGAAGCCGTATACTGATATTGAATCCAATAAAGATTTGGTGAACGAGAAAGCAAAGAAATGGCTAAAGCAGGAAGAGCTGGGAGAAGAGAAAGAGGAGAAAGTAAGGGAATGAGTAATAGTGGAACAAAGAGAAAAACCAGATATCCTATCTTCCACACATTTATAATTTCTTCTACAATGATTCCAGGATGAAACAACATAGTTTTAATTATTTCAAAAACGCTGTTGCCCAGGTAGGAAAAGCTTCCCTTGACTCCTCCTCTATAATAAGCACCACCCAATCCAGGCATTATCACATTTATCACCAGGAAAAAAAATAGTAAACTACCTATAAACAAAAGAGCACCTGATTTATACATCCTGTAGCGAACAAGTGCATAAAAACCCATCATGCTTACAGAAAGTATAAGAGGTTCTTTTAGGAACAAACCAGGAAGACAGACTAAAAGAAAAGCAATAACATTTTTTTTCTCTAAGAAGTAAAAACCCAGAAACATAAGTAAAATAATAAGATGATCAGCATGGAAATTAACAAGATTATTGTATTCTACAGGAGAGTATAAAAAATATATAACTACGATCAATAGGGCACAATAACTACTTCTAAGCTTTTCTCTAGCAATATAGTAAAGAGGTACGGCGCTAATACCAATGGCTAAAGTTTGAAGAAGGAGTAAAGTTATAGCTGAAGGAAATAATTTATAAAAAAAAGCATAAACTCCCACGATAGGTCTGAAGTGTCCCCAGAAGAGGTAACTCAAGTCACCGCTTTTTGCTATGTTCCATATAGCGTAATCATAAATGCCCAGATCAAAGAATGTTGTGTGAAAAGAAAGGTATTTTAATACGGACATAGTTCCAAAGATACTACAATAAATAAGTATTGTAATCCAAAGGAATAAAGATGAAAATTTCTCTTTTTTGATGCTTTTTTTGTAAGGATGAGATGAAAGCCTGATAAAGATAAGAAAAAACACTGAAGCAATAATTACAGGAAAGATAATATATGCGCCACCAGCCAATAAAAGAATGCCCCTACTAACCTCCCCCCCGAGCTTCTCAATCATTCCCTCTATTTCCCTCTCTTATGAAATATTTCTTCGAGACCTATCAAAAACCCTAGGCTGATTTTATGCGGGTTTTAGGAGGCAGAAATCTTAAAAATAGCGGCCTTTGACAGGCTCACTTCTTCTGTATGCTGTCTCACAAATTCTCAACGTTTCTTTGGCGGAAGTTTCCCAGGAAAACAGATGTGTCCTTTCTAAGCCTTTACTAATTATGCTCCTTCTCAGCTCCTCATCGACCAGAATCTTCCTCATCGCTTCTGCCAAGGCATCAATATCTTTTGGATTAACCATAATACCTGCATCGCCAACAATTTCCGGTAAGGATGAGGTATTGGAAGTTATGACGGCAGTTCCACAGGCCATCGCCTCCAGAACTGGCAAGCCAAATCCTTCATAAAAAGAAGGGAATACAAATAGCTCTGCTATATTGTATAATTCTGGCAAATCCTCTGCTGGCACATAACCTAAAAATACGATATCTTTTTGAAGGTCGAGTTGCCTAATTAACTTCAGTAACCTCTTTCTATCCCTTTGATACTGTGGATTCCCCGCTTTCAACAGCTTAACATCACTAAATTCATCCTTTGTTTTAAGTTGGTAGAATGCCTTAATCAATCCATCTACATTCTTTGTTGGCGTCTCTGAGCTTATATGAAGCACATATCTGTGCAGGGGAGAAAGTCTATATTTTTGATAGATATTCGAGGAGACACTTCTATCTGGTCTAAATCGCTCACCACTTACCCCTTCGTAAACAACAGAAATCCTCTCTTCAGGGATTGAACAAAACTTCATCAGATCCCTCTTGGTAGACTGAGATGGGACTATAAAGGATTCCGCCTTTCTAAGTCCAGAATAGAGCAATTTACTGAGCAACCAATACCCTGGATTTCGCGGATATACTTGATGAATGATGTCGTGGCAGAAAACAATTTTTGGCCTTAGTTTTAAAAAAGAGAGATTTTGATTGGCTACGAGATAAAGGTCATATTCTGGTATTTTTTTCTGGATGCGGTAATAGAAAAAAAACCTGTGATCAATTGAAAATCCTTCCGGTTTAGCAATGCATTCTCTAGAGCTAGAAGTAATTTTTTCAAGTTTTCTCTCTTTAGAGTTTAGAAAAATATGATCTATTCTGCATTTATCATATAACTCATTGTAAATCTCAAAAGCATAGTTCCCAAAGCCCGTGCCTGGGGGATGGTTATTTAGCAGAGCTATTCTCATCGTAATTTCACTTCTCTCCTATCACCTTCTTAGATTCTTGATAATACTTTCCAGCAATCTTTTCACAAGAATAATTCTCCAATACATACTTCCGTGCACCTCTTCCGATCTTTTCTTTTGCTATATCGTCTTCTAATAAGCTGATAATCACATTAATGAATCCTTGAATGTCGTACGGTTCAACGAGAAACCCATTTTTTCCATCTTCCACTGCAGCCGTTATTCCTTCCAGCCTGGAAGCAACAACGGGAAGAGCAGCAGAATTCGCCTCCAGAGCTACAAATCCCAATCCTTCTATGTCCCCCTCAACTGGAATGTTCGGCATTATAAGTAGATCCGAGGCATTATATAACATCTTTAGAGTCTGATCTTTCACTTCTCCTAACAAAAATATTTTTCCTACTAGGCCATTTTTTTCTATATCTTTCTGAATCCTACTCCTTAGTTGTCCCTCTCCTACGATGAGATAAATCGAGTTTTTTCTCCTCCCTAAGACTTCTGGAAAGACTTTACCTACGAACCAATGAAAACCCTTCCTTTCCACCAGGCGCCCCACGCTAAGGAGAATTTCTTTATCCTGGAGGTCAATCTTAAGTTGCTTAGAGAGAATTCGTCTTATTTCTCCTTTCTCTTCACCAAGATAGAATTCGCCTACCTCGACACCACCGGAGATTACCACCACTCTTTCTTCAGGAATCCTCCGCTGAAGACATTCCTTTCCAGTGTAAGCACTTCTGCAAATTATTCTATCTAATCGGGCCAGGCACCAAGGAACTAGAAACTGATAAAGCCAAAATCTCCAGGTAATATCTAACCCATGAATAGTCACTACAACAGGTACATGGAAGAGTTTCTTTAGTATCAGTCCCAAAGGAGAGAGAAGACCATCTCCCAGATGGATAATGTCGATTTTCTTTGCAAGGAGGATATAGGAGGATTTTACTAAGAAATAGAAAAGAAAGAAAGGTAGCCACTTTTGAGATTTGTTCCAGGAGATGAGTTCAAGGTCAGCAAGTTTTCCCAAATGGAGAGAAAGATAGAAATTTA
Source organism: uncultured Clostridia bacterium (assembly GCA_964594375.1). Taxonomy (GTDB): domain Bacteria; phylum Aerophobota; class Aerophobia; order Aerophobales; family AE-B3A; genus AE-B3A. Next base: position 17,576 of record CAZQMG010000003.1, read on the forward strand.
TCTTTTCCATACCACCTTTCATAGGCGGATATTTCCGAGTCAAATATAGAATCTTCATCTTCTACTTTCAATTCTTACCTAATCTTTCTTTTGTAATCTAACTATTAAATCTGCCAAGAGTCCCAATACTCCGATAATCAATCCGGTCAAAAACAACATAATATCCGACTCTTTTATGCGATGCAGAACTGTTGCATCATAGAGAGTCCTTATGATTGCACCAATTAATATTAATGCTGTCAAGGGAAGAAATATTCTTAAAGGATTAAAATACATCACCGTTCTAATAACCAGTAAAATAAAATTATAGGTATCCTTTATGGGATGAATGGTCGACTTGCCCTTTCTTTTGTAGTAGTCAATAGGAACATACTTAATAGTATATCCGTTAGCCAAGAAAGCTAGAGTTATAGTACTCACCCAGGAGTGCCCATCTGGTAAAATAGCAAAGAATTTGCGAGCCAAATCCCTCTTGAATACCCTTAGTCCAGAATTCAAATCGGGTATTTTTGTGGCGATTAAATAAGAGGCTAGTTTGCGGATAAACCATCTTGCTGGTCGACGAATTAAAGGCCAGGTCACATTCTTCCCAACTCGAGCGCCTACAACCATATCGCAATCCTTGATGTAGTTTAAGAGCTTGGGGATATCCTGATTAGGATAGGTGCCGTCTCCGTCGGTCATAACGATAATTTCTCCTTTAGCTTTTAAGATGCCGGTCTTCCTGGCTGCTCCTACCCCTCTATTATAAGAGTGCTGAATGAGTTTTACCTCTTTTTTTGCCTTTATAATTTGAGCAGTTTTGTCAGTAGAACCATCATCAACTACTATTATTTCATATTGATAGTCAGGCTTTTCCATTGTCTCAACAATCACGTCAATGTCTTCTGCAATGGTTTTTTCTTCATTAAAAGCAGGAATAATAACTGTTACTTGACAACTTCTGGTCATACTTTCACCCATTCTCGTTCCTTTGTCTATCTTCGGATAATGGTTCTTTCCCTATCCTACGGACAAATGTTAACAAGGCAATTATAGATAGGAAGAGGACCGCCTCCCAGACCATAGCTCTAATATTATGTAAATCAAAAAGGTCAGATAAAAACAGGTGATGGATGTCAGAAAAAAAAGAGAAAGATGAAATAAAATACTTTTGCGTAAAAGGCCAAAAAAGCATTACTCCAAAAGGGGTGCTACTATCAGCAGTTAAGAAATCAATAACTACATGACCGAAGTATAATGAAAAAAAGATTGCAAAATCCTTTTTTGTTCGAAATCTGGGTATCATATACATACATAGAGCAAATAAAAGCGAGAAACCCAGAGTATGACTAATCCCATGATGGAATCTATTGGCACTTCCCATAAAGATTCCTGGTATAAAATCAAAATCAGGCGCATTTGCCGCAAAAAAATAGAGAATTATTTTTTTCCAATCTCCAATCAATTTACAATTCTTATTGCAAGCTAAGTAAAGTGCATATCCAGCTAAAGAATGACCAACAGGAGAACACATTTATTGCTCCTGATAATATCTACTAGCCAACTGACTTTCTGGCAGCGTAGATTACACCCCCTATTATCCCAATAATCAGTATCATACCAAAAGCCAGCCAGGATAAGGCTATACTTATCGACCCTTCCACACCTATTTTACCGAAGAAAAGCACATAGGCGTTCTCTCTTACACCGATTCCGTTGATAGACACCGGTAGAAAAAGTATCAGAAGAACAAGAGGAATTATAATGAAGAAATAGAGCATAGATACATTTAAACCCAGAGCTAATCCTATGAGGTAATAATGAGCCACTGCGGCTACCTGTAATGCAAAACCGAGAAGGAAAGTGACCAGGAGGTCCTTTCTCTTGCTTTTATATAGGTTAAGAGCCTGATAGACTTTATCTATTTTCCCTTTAATTCTAGATAGACCTCTAAAATCAAAAATTTTTCTAATCTGGCGACTCAAAGTTGCATTAAACAAACCCAAAAACAACAAAAGGATGAGGGAGAAAAAACCTATGAGCACCCAAAGAAGAAAAGTATCACCTATAGTGTGAAACCCAAATACCAGGGCAAATGCAGCGATTGACAAAAGAGCAAGGAACCCGGTAAGTCTTTCTATTAAGATAGCCGTCATAGACACTGCTGTGTTCTTGCTGTATTTGGAAGTATCGTAAACACGCACTATATCCCCTCCTATGGTACTGGGGAGAAAATTGTTAAAGAATCGTCCCACCAGTAAAGAGGAAATCAGTGTCTTAAGGGGAATATGTATATCCTGAGTAGTTAAAAGAAGTTGCCATCTGTAGCCACTAATGAGGTTACCTACAAATATAAGAGAAAAAGCCAGAGCTAACCAAAATAGATTTACAGAGTTTAAAGAGGAAAAGATAGATTTAATATCGACCTTGTATAACAGATAGGTAATTAGGATTCCACTAACCACAACTCTAAAGAATAACCACAAGAATTTCTTCACCTATCTCTAACCGTATCCTCTCTCTTTCCCCCGCGTTCTTTCATTACCCTGGCTGGGATGCCAAAGGCCACTGAACGTTCCGGAATGCTTTCAGTAACCACTGAGCCGGCCCCAATTATGCTGCTTTTTCCAATAGTCACTCCATCCAAGATTATCACACCTGCACCAATCATGACTGAGTCTTTCAGAATTATACCCCTGGAAATCCTCCCTTGAGCGGAAGGAAGTATATCATTCTTCTTCATACTATAGGTGCCAGCGGAAAAATGGGAAAAAGAACCAATCTCTACATTGTCGCCGATTTCAATTTTTCCCCCAGGTGCTACCACTAATTGAACAGAAGGAGTTATATTTACATTAGAGCCTATTCTTATATCACCATTTTTGCAGGTAAGAGTGGAATTTCTTCCAATGGTAACTCGATTTCCTACAGATATCCCCTGATTATTCTCTCCTTTGGCATCCAAGACACAATTATCATCAATTATTACACTGTTGCCAACGTTTATCTTGTGGGGGTGTCTTAAAGTGATATTCCTTCCAAAAATAACATTATTACCTACCGTTTTCAAAAGGCCTTTGTAAAATGTTTTCCTTAACAGCAAACCTGCTGCACCCGGAATACTACCAAAAAAAGCAGTAATTACCTCATATTTCAGCAATTCTATCAGATTCTTTTTCCCGATAAACGTTTCTTGGTAGAGTTCTAAACTCGACTTTCTTGAATTGAATATCTTCTTATGTAAAGCGGGTCCTCGATCCAAATGAATTCCTCCTTGTTTATAAAAAACCATTCTCTTCGAACCACTTCAAACTCATTCTTAAACCCTCATCTAAACTCACTTTAGACTTGTAATTAAGTTCCTTCCTGGCTTTTGAAACGTCAAAAGAATAGTTCTTAGTAAAAAAATCCATGCTTCTGCGGGAAAAAGGTGGTTCAGCGCCAATTTTCTTGCAAATTATTTCTACCAGAAAACCCAAAGCCCTCATCGGTGAAGCTGGAAAATGAACTCTGGGTGCCTTTACTCCTAAGACTCTAGCGAAAGCACTTATTAATTGTTCAACTGTCACTGCCTTCTCATCCCCAATGATATAGACTTGTCCAACTGCTTCTTTAATATCAGCACAAAGCTCTAATCCCCTAATAAACTCACCAACATATACCGGATGTCTCAGGGTCTGCCCATTGCCAAAGAAGGGAAATCTGCCTTTCTTAAGAGCTTTAAACAACCTGAGAGTACGGGGACATCGCGGTCCATATACCCAAACTGGCCGTGCTATAACAACCGGAACTCCCTTTTTAAAATACTTAAGAGCTATCTTTTCTCCTTCTGCCTTTGTTTTCTCATAAATAGTATCCGGATTATAAGGATAGGTTTCGTTGGCAGGAGGGTTATCAATATTACCCAGCACCCCTACGCTACTACAATGGACAAAACGCTTTAAATTTCTCTTTAGACAGGCCTCGAGAATTTTTTCTGTTCCGCCAACATTCACTTCCCGGTATTTTTGGTCAGACACCCCTACCGCAAGGTGAATACTTGCCAGATGATATACAACCTCTACATCTCTCAAAGCTTTTTCTAGTGTTCCCTTATTCCTTAAGTCACCTTCTATAAATTCCATGCCTTCCAATTTCTTTAAATAACGAATATTGTGCTCCCCCCAGTCTAATACCCGCACTTGATGCCCCTCTAAAACCAATTTTTCTACCAGATGACTTCCAATAAACCCTGTCCCTCCAGTAACAAGAATATTCATAGACAATAATTCCCCCTTTCAACTCCCCGCACAAACTAGGAACCTTGAACAAAACGCCTCATATGTTTCCTAAAAGGAGAAAGTAAATTAACGATAGACTCCCCGTAACTTGAATCAAAAATCTTATAAGCAATGGCTTTTTTAAGAGAATGTTTCTTATAGACATTAAACCCAAACCATCGACTACACTTTAATATCTCCTGGCGAGTAAAATGGGACATTTTCAATATTGTATCTTTCCTGGAAACATAATTATCAGGAATCTCACTATCATCATCCAGATATCCCTTAGCTTTACAAAGATCGTAAGCTTCTGTCCCTGGGTAGGGAAAAAATACGTAAATAGTTAACGCATCGGGATTAACCAGGGCGTTTAGCCTGATGGTATCTTCAAATGATTCTCTGCTCTCCCCCGGCAGTCCCACCATATTAAAAGCCTTAGTTTTTAATCCTACCCCTTTCGCATTTCTGAAAGCTTCAATGATTTGTCGATTACTCATCTTCCTCTTGAGCACTTTTCTTCTTATCTCCTCATTACCCGATTCTATACCGAAAATAACCATCCTACCACCGGCATCTTTTAATTTACCAAGCAATCCATTTGAACCAAATTCAATTCTGAGATCAAAATCAAAGGGCAAGGCTATCTCTTTTTTATATTTGATACAAAACTCATCAATGAGCTCTTTTTTCAACATAAAAATCTCATCATCAAAGCAAATCTCCTTAAACTTATACTTTTTCTTAAGTCCCTTGATTTCATTTATCACATTATCTACACTTCTGAATCTCACATAAGTACCGCTTTGAGCCTTGCCAAGTCTTGCGTTGGAACAATAGGTGCAATCAAAAGGGCATCCTCTTGAGAGCATCACTCGCAGTTGTGCCATACCATAATGATTGATCGATTTTTGAAAATTGAACAAATCCCGATCCTCAAAAGGAAGTTCATCTAAATTTGCAATAAAAGGCCGGCAAGAATTCTTATAGATCCTGCCGTTCTTCTTGGTCCATATATTTCTTATTTTGGTGGGGTCTTTACCTTTTTCCAATGCTTCTACCAGCTCTAACATTGGATATTCTCCTTCGCCGATACATATTGCATCCAGACCAGATACCTCCTCCAGGCACTGCGGATGAAGAGTTATATGCGGCCCCCCACAAATAATAAATATATTATAAGAACGAATTTCACTAATGATCCTCTTTATAAACCTGAATTGTTCTGCTATACAATAGAAACCAACTATATCGGGCTTGAATTGACTCATCTTATTAAGAAAAGACTCTATATCATATTTTGGCGACATATGATACAAATCAATCTGATTGTATCCATTAGCCTTCAGAGTAGCCGAGATACTGGCTAATCCATGTTGAAAACCCAAAAAACCCATTTTCTGATTTATTTCCGTGAAAACAAATAGAATCCTCACCTTTTTCCTCCCTGCCTTCTTCAAGGGATTTTTATACCTTTTTAGCTACTACTGTCACGCAATAGTCTTTTCCCAGGAAAAGCAAACTATCCAACTTAGATACCAACAAAAGAAAGGGATGAGCTAAAGAGAATAACTTGTAGGCTATACCATGAGTAGTTAAATCTTTTTGAGAAGTGGGAGCTATAGCAACACCCTTCATGCCCTTTTTTAAACGAAAGATGTACCCATAATTAATGGCCAGCTCTATCATTTCGGTAAAGAATTTTGAATAGCTTCCTCTCTCTATAACCTTGAAGCCTGCTTTCTCTACAACAGCCTGTAGCTCATTTAGAGTATATCCCGGTCTAACATGTCCATACCTTTCAGGACGCATCCCAAGCATATACCTTATCCTATTACCCAGAAGTTTCTTGTGCTGATTGGGACAAGTAACATAGATTGTTCCTTTAGGCTTCAATATTCTGTGGATTTCCCTCAAGAAATCCTTTTCCTCGGGTAGATGCTCTAAAACATCTATTATAACAATCCTATCGAAAATACTGTTCCTAAAAGCAATACCGGCACTACCTAGCGTCAACACTCTTTTCTTTAGAAGCTGTTTCATAACCGGTGGGTTCTTTCCCTCCAGATCCGCGGTTATCCATCTACCTCCATGCTTTCTAAAGTAATAACTAAGCCCCCCTGTATTATCCCCATGACATATATCCAGGCACATCTCACCTGTGCTAATTTCCCTGATGAAGGAGAGAAGATGACGCAATTTTAAATTTTTCTTAAAAGCTTTTTCAAAGACTTCCAGCTGCCAGGTCCTTTTCATATCACGCTCCTCCTTGATTATTATTGCTCTTTTCTCCGGGAAAGAAAAACCTTTAATGCTTCATCCCATTTTCGCATATCGTCCATTCCTATCTTCTCCAGGGCGTAGTTCCTCAACACGGAATAGCGAGGACGTTTAATCTCCGAAGCAAACCTTTCTGCCGAAACTGCTTTAAGATTAACTTTCAAATTATAGAATTCAAAGATTTTCTCAGCAAACTGATGCCAGGAACAAGAGCCATTATTAGTAATATGATAAAGACCAAAATAATCCGTTTGAATAAGATCCCTTATTTTCCGAGCAAGGTCCAGAGTATAAGTGGGCGTAAGGACCTCATCATTCACTACCTCAATCTCATCTTGTTCTTTGGCTAAGTTCAGCATAAGGTCGATAAAATTACCGCCCTTAGCTCTGCATTTAGCTGAACCATAAAGACCTGATGTTCTTATAATAAAATGTTTGGGACATAAATACTTTATATAGTACTCTCCGGCTAGTTTTGATATCCCATAAACATTTAGAGGTCTGGGAGAATCTGATTCAATATACGGCTCCTTCTTTTCACCATCAAAGACATAGTCTGTACTGATATGAACAAGAATTGCTTTATTTTCCCTGCATGCAATGGCTAAATTCTTCGTTCCTATACTATTAATTCCAAAGGATTTAAGAGCATTTTTCTCACAATCGGAAATTCTATGGTAAGCAGCGGTGTTGATAACCAAATCTGGCTTGTACGCCTCTAATGCGTTTTTTACTGATGCCCCTTCTGCTATTTCAACATCTTTGTGAGTTAATGGTATAACATTCTCAGAAGAAAACACCTTAACTATATCACTCCCCAACTGGCCATTTGCTCCGATTACCAAAACCTTTATTTTTCTCCTCCTTGAATTAACATTGCACAATCTGAGAGTTTAATAAAACCAATTCTAGAATATCGAATCTGAAACCTTGAGAATCTTTTCAGCCTCTTCCAGAAAAGTCGTCCATTGAATATTATAGTATCGAGGATTTAGAAAATCGGTGTAATTGCATTTATTTATCATTCTTACCATATTCTTTACCGAATCCTCTACACTTAAGGTAGCATGAAAATCCAACAGGGATTCTATTTTCTCGGTAGAAACTCGATAACTACGTATATTTTGTGGAGTATAGTCAACCCCTATCTCTATTTTGATTCCTGTATCCTCCAGGGCCTCCCGCACTCGGTAGGCAAGTTCCGATATTCTGTAGTTATTATGGGATATATTAAAAATTTGACTTTTCACTTTATCTTCGGGGGCTTCCAAGCAAATAAGGTAAGCCTTGACAACATCGCTTATATCAATGAGTGGTCTCCACATTTCGCCTCCCCTGAAGATGGTAATTTTCTGCTTAGTTAAAGCATCTTTGACAAAAGTATTCACTACTAAATCGTATCGCATTCTATAAGAGAACCCAAAAATAGTGCCTTTTCTTAGGATGACAGGGCAGAAATCATTATCAGCCATCTTTAGAAGAATCCTTTCGGCATCATATTTTGATTTAGAGTAAACAGCATTGGGGCTCACTTTTGCCTCTTCATCTTGAACTATATCTTCTCCCCCAAAACCAAGGTCGTATATAGAACAAGAAGAAGCGAAAATAAATCTTCTTATGCCTCTCTCTTTGGAAATCTTTGCTAGATTTTTGGTAGCTACAACATTCATCTCATAATTTGCCCTGGGATTGTACTCTGCCGTAGGATCATTTGAAAGTCCCCCTACGTTTATTACAGCATTTATCCCTTCAAGGACAGAAGAATCTATCTTCCTTATATCGCCCTGAATTATCTCAAGGCGGTCTTCTATATCCTTTATCCCTCTGTCTCCGTAGTAGAACCTGTCTAATACTCTCACTGCATAGTCTTTATCCAAAAGTCCCCTTGCCAACATACTACCTACATATCCAGCTCCTCCCACTAATAAAATCAATTTATATCCTCCTCATATTGCCATTTAGCCAAATATTAATTAGCTTGAAAGCTATCTTCCCCTAACTTCCCACTCAACTCCAAACGAATTCGGCGAAACTCTTACTTCATCAGGATTATCTCGATTATATACCTCACTAGCAGTGCTAACCATCTGGGTATCGTCCTCTAAGGACATCCATCCATGATAAACCCCGGGGGGGACTACTAAAAGAGAAAGATTTCTGGAGCTCAATACAAAGGTATTCATCTCTTCATAGGTAGGACTATCTGACCTGTCGTCTCTAAGGATGAACTTAGCTGCTCCGTGACTAATAAAAAACCAATCCCATAATACTCTGTGTTTATGAAAAGCTCTAATCACTCCTCCTGCAAAATTTCCCACCAAATATACCTGACCAAATTTGGTAAAATGACTGTCATCGGCTCTTATTATTTCAATAAGATAGCCTCGATCATCAACATGGGCAATTAATTCTGCTAGTTTTACATCTTTAATCATCCGCACCCCATCCTTTCCCTTTTTGAGATAGAAGAACTTCTCACCTAAAAACTCTCCTAACGATTTTATTGTATCCAATTACATTATCTTTCAAAAACCTCCCTAACTCAGTTATGGGCATTCCCAATAGTTTTTTCCTTCCTGGCCTATCACACCTATCACAGGGTACAACGTTCTTATATTGTTGTCCACTCAAGTTTTCCCGAAGCAGAATTTCCTTAGGTCCATCCCAAATCTTTAGTAAAGAAGAGTCTTTTACATTCCCCAGGATTAACTTACCATGGAAATCCTGAGGGCAAGGCAAAACACTTCCATCCCAGAATATAGTCAAAGAATACCAGGGAAAAGTGCAACGAATAGAGCCTTTATTGGAATTAAACTCTTTTATATCATATCCACCGGCCCAGTTATGAGGTTTTCTTACTACAAACCGCTCAAGAGGAAGAGAGTTAAATCTTTTTTTAAATTCTTTCTTTGCTACTTTTTCCATATTGCCAGATGAGGAGTCTGAGAACTCAATGACAGTAAAGGTTGTATAAGGCGAACTATTGCCCAGTTCTTTTTTGATAGATAGAAAACCAAGAATATTATTCAGAGTCTTATCAAAATTAGCTCCAATTCTTATGTCCTCATAGACTTTTTTCTCATATCCATCAAAAGAAAAGGATAAAAAGTCTAAACCTGAGTCTAATATTTGGCGACTCCTCTCCTCATTCAGTAAAGTGGCATTAGTATTTAATCTTGTATAAAGTCCCTTCTCCTTAGCATATTTTATCATTCTAAATATCTCTGGATGCAATAGGGACTCTCCTCTGTGGAATAGATTTATGTCATGGGCAAACAGGGAAGCCTCATCAATTATTTTTTTGAATATATTGAAATCCATAAAACCTCTTTCGCTTTTGGCAAGGTTCTTGTTAAGACACATAACACATCTTAAATTGCAGTGACTGGTAGGTTCAACCCACAGACGAATTGGGGCAGGGATATTTCTGCTTCTTTTTGCGTTATAACTCCCGTACAGACCAAATAATCTTCTCAATTGAGCGATTTTTTTCAACCCTTGCCTCTTACCAAAAGCTCTTCATAGATTTTTATTATTCTTTCACCCATGCTTCTCCATGAATACTTCCTGCTCACTCTTTCCCTCAATTTCCTCCCTAAGCTTCCTCTTAATTCCTTCTGTGAAAGTAAACCCTCTATTTTTTCCGCAAAGGAAGCCGGGTCTCCCAGCTTAGCATATATACCCCAATCACCTAGAATTTCTCTATTAACTCTGGTATCAAAAACCACAACTGGCAGCTCGGCAGCCATATAATACAAGAGCTTTCCGTTCCATTCTGTTGTGGAAAGTTTTGGAGAAACTGCAATATCTGCCAGGGAAAGGTATTTGATGGTCTCCTCATAATTCACCCGCCCCGTAAAAGTTACAAAATCTTCTATTCCTCTTTCCTTAGCTATGTCTTTGTATTTGTCTATATCCGGATATCCCAGTATTAAAAAATGAACTTTTTTGTTCTTTTTAAGCAACAGGGGGATTGCTTCTAAAAGACTATTTATGCCCTGGTATCTATTCAAGAGGCCTTGATATATTATAATTTCTTCACCGTCGTCCGGAAGAGAAAGTTCTCTTTTTCTCTTTGATTTATCATAGCAGTCAGGTTTAAATCCTTCTGTATCTATTCCATCCTCTACTATATGGAACTTGCTCCTGGAAACTGCAAACTCTTTTTCTAATAGTTTAACTGAATCCAGCGAACTAATTATGATCGCATCTGCTGAGTTATTAATAAATTTTTCCATTCTTTTAAAAAGATAAAAAAAAGCGTTCTTCTTTTTCAGAAAACCGTGCTCCACAATTTCTCCAGTCAGACTTCCCTGAAAATCAAAAACCAGCGGAATACTCTCAAGTTTTGCAACAATATTACCTAAGAAAGCCCCTTCATGAAGATGAGCATGGACTATATCTGGTTTTTCATATATACCGTCCCCTAATAGCTTCATCAGAAGAAGGATATCCAGATATAACTTATGATAGGAAGGCCCCGCCTCCAATTTTTTGTACCAGGGAATATTGATTATTCTCCTGATATCAAGACCAGGAAGATTTCTACCATTATGATACGTGTATATAGTTACCTTATTTCCCATCTCTTGCAATATACGGGCTTCTCCGTATATGCGAACATGGCACCCCCTATCAGCAAAGAACGGAGTGGGAGCAATCATAAGAACTTTATACATCAAATCACTCTTCCTATAAGATAGTAGTATAGCGGTTCCCGAAAGACCTCGCACCTGGCCAGGATGAAAAAAGTGCAAAGAACGAATAGAGCATTCAGTTGTAGCACGCGCTAAAACCGCTCAGCTAAGAGCTTTCTGTCAAGGATAAAACAACTTGACTTTCTCCAAGAAGCATCTTTATCTAAGAATCGGAGGTTGCCACTGTGAAGATCCATTTCTTGATTTCTGTTCGCCCAAATTATCTTCCGACATAAAACAATGATGTGGTGTGGTGCGTGGGTGGTTACAAATAGTATTTTTAGACCCAGGTGATCTATCATGGAGATAACCAATCCCGTGGTAAAAACGTGATGGTGCAGACACCGATTATTGAAATTGTCTCTCGATCTGGTAACAAAATTCTCAAAGGTTCCTGCTTGCGGATCCATTGATAAGTCATGTAGCTTAAGTATCTCTGTCAGATGACTTAAATCATGCTCGTCTACTTCATTTTCATAATCTTGTATCAAGTGACTCAGCTTTGTTACCGGTCTATTACGGTCAAAAGTACCTTGCTTGTGTGGTACAACGAGTAGCAACACACCTTCATCTTTCAATACTCTCTTCCATTCGAAAAGGGCGCCAAGAGGATTAGCAACATGTTCAAGAGTGTGAGAAGAAATAACACAATCATAAATTCCATTCTTGATACCTTTCAAATCTGTGGCTTCACGTATGAATTGACGACCTAACCTATTTCTTGCATACTTGAATGTTAATCCCTCGCTTATCTTGTGTTCCCAAACAGTCTTGGTGGAGAAATTACAGCTATCAATAGTTTTCGCTTCCCTATATATCGGCAATATCGATTTTGGTTGAAAAATTAAGCTGTGGCCGCCTATTTCTAAGCAATTTTTCCCATGAAAACAGGCTTTAATTTTAACAAAACTAGAGATAGGTTTCTCACCAACAAGACGATTGATGACCGTCTGTAAAATGGCGAAAAATCCTCTACTTCTTATCACCTGAAGAGTCGTTAAAACCGCTTGTTTCCTAAATATTTTCATTATTTACTAAGATTTAAAATGACAATTCCGGAAACAATTAAGATTGAGCCCACTACCAGATTAATCACCTTTACTTTCTCACCCAGTAAGAAATATGCTCCAGCCATCACCAAAACATATGTCAGAAGGGCAAACGGATAGACAAAGCTCAATTTTAGCCTGGTAAGAGATATAATCCAGCAAAGAGCACTAAAAAAATAACAGAACAATCCAATCCAAATATAATGGTTCTTAAGAAGAGCTAGAATATTAGTATCTACAACAGCTCCCTTTTTTAAGAGAATCTGTCCCCCAGCAGCCAATAAGACCGCAATTAAGATTAAGAGATAACTATTCATTCCTATTAACTGCCTTTCTCCGCTTTCTTTTTCTTAAAAGAATTAGCTGGAAAAGTCCATAAGCAGCAATTAAATCTATATAGGGCATCAGGGGAATTCTGAATCTTGCTGCTCCGTGTTGTCCCACTGTTAAGGCATTATACACTATTATCAACAAAAAGAGGAAAAAGATAGCACTCAGGTTTTTCTCCTTGCTGGTTTTACACAATCCGTATCCAGCAAAAAAATATAGAAAGAGTAGATATAACAAAAGAAAAGGTAAGTATAAAAGCAGCTTCCAATTCTGGATGAAGTATCTGCCTAAATCTGCGGAAGCCTCAAAAAAACTTTCAGTCAGAAGACTCTTCCCTTTAGCCATTGCTATTGATTCATCTAAGGGTGCTCCAAATATCCTCCCCGGAAGCAAAAAAGTAGGGGTAGCAAATATCTTCAATGCTCCTATCAAATGTATTTTAGCGTAGAGACCAGGATCAGCAAGTATTTTCTCTACAGCCAGCTCCTGGTATATTTTAGCTTTTTCGAATGGAGAAGAGACACCCTTCTCGACAAACATCCTATCCGTCTCTTCTTGCATCTCTTTTCGAATAGCATCGAGATGTTCATACCCTCCTCTCTTATATGCCTCCAGGTAGGCCGCATTATAGAATAGAAGGTTACCTCCTTGAGTTATAGAAAGACTCAAGTTGTCATAGACAATATAATTACGGATTGCCCAAGGGCTAACCGCTGCCAAGAAGATAAGAATAAAGATACAGTAATTAAGTAATGCCTTTATAATCTTCTTTCTGTAGATTACAATGAAAAAAAGTACCATCGCAAAGGCAAAATAGAGAATTACCAGTCGACAGAGAGCTGATGCTCCCAACAGGATGGCAGAATACACCAAATATTTTCTTTTATCCTCCTTGTGGAATTTAAGGATAAAATAGATACTGGCAAGGAAAAGGAAGGTAAAAAGCATATCGGTCATTATGAGATTCCCATAAACGGCTGTGGGAAAATCTAGAGCTAAAAGTAGCCCAGCAATAAAACCCACACCTCTTCGGATAAACACCTCCCCAATGTAATAAACGAGAATACAGGTTAGTGAACTCAAAATAAGTTGAAATATTATAGCTACATTAGGCTTATGCCCGAATACAGAGTAAATCCCGGCTAGAAACAAAGGATAAACTGGAGCTCTAAAGGCATCGGTAGGCGTTCTAACCTCGAAAAGTGGAATCCTGTACTCAGGAGGAAAATAGAAGGCCGGTTCAGACTGGTAAAACCTATGATTTTCTACCAGGCTCATTGCCATACCATCATACTCATAAGAATCAAGCATAGTAAACATTCTCTCTTTGTGAGGGGCAACAAAAGGAAAGACTGAGAATCTAATGGCCAGTGCTAAAAATATTATCAACAGAAGCTTCTTATTTATCATATTTTGGTCTCTCTCGGGAGTCTAATACTTCTTTGACAAAATAAATAGACTTATTTTGTGATTCATGGTAGGTCCGGGAAATAATCTCACCTAAAAGACCCATACTGATAGACTGTCCGCCGATAAGTATAAAAAGGATAGACAAGTATAAAAAGGGATTTCCGGTCATATCTACTCCATAGGTAAGCTTCATAATGACTAAGATTATTCCACAAACAAATCCTGAGAATATGGAAATCAAGCCAAGCTTACCAAATATCTGAATAGGTCTGCTAGCAAAGCTAAGCAAAAATTTAACCGTTAGTAAATCCAGAAAGCCCCTGTTGATTCGCGAGAAAGCATACTTGGACTTTCCATATTCCCTGGAATGATGTCTCACTTTAACCTCACATATAGAAGCCCCTACCCAACTGGCCAGAGCCGGAATAAATCTATGCATTTCACCATAAAGCTTAATATCCTTAGCTATCTCTCTTCGATAGGCTTTCAAAGTACAACCGTAATCATGTAATCTTACCCCGGTGAATAGGGAAATCAACCAATTGGAAATATGGGAAGGCAGCTTTCGGCTTAAGAAAGGGTCCTTTCTTTTCACTCGCCAACCACTCACCACATCAAAACCTTCCTCTATTTTACTAATCAATTGAGGGATATCTTTTGGATCATTCTGCAGGTCAGCATCTAAGGTAACTATAATCTCGCCTCTTGCATAGTCAAAGCCAGCTGAAATAGCCGCTGTCTGTCCAAAATTTCGTCGAAAGACAACCACTTCAATCTTCTTATCTCTCTTATGGATTTGATGAAGAAGAGTGGGGGTTTTATCTGTGCTTCCGTCATCAATAAAAATTATCTCATAATTTTTTCCCAAATTATCTAAAACTTGCTTTAATCTGGCATAAAGCAATTCAATATTATCTTCTTCGTTAAAAACAGGTACAACTACAGAGATGTCCTCTCTTTTTTCTCTTGAAGTATTATTCAATACACCTCTCCTCTTATTTCCTCACCCTTAATCTTAACTTGGGAATTTCACTTACTCAAAATGACTTTTTCATTTTATTATGGCAATCTTGCCTGATTTTCTTCCCCCAGCAGTATTGGTAGCAATCCATAGGTAAATACCTCTGGCTAACTGCTCCCCATTCATATTTCTTACATCCCAGGCCCAACTGTATTGCCAGCTTACATCCTCTTCTTTTACCAGTCTGCCGGTGAGAGTAAAAACACGAATCTTGGCATCACTGGTTAATGCACTAAAGTTAATCTGATTATGACCTTTCAATAAACTAAATGGATTGGGATAGACTATCAAATTTTCCAGATTAAGAGGAAGGACTATACTTGGCCCAATCCTTTCGTTTGTAGGGTCGCCAATTGCCGAGACTCCATTATCGGCATCATAAGCCTCAAAATAATAACTATAGCCTGTCCCCGCAGCCAGTCCTACTTTTGTGTAGGAATAAACCCTACCATCTCTATAATTAGTATCACCAGAGTTTACTGCGCTCATATTAAAGGGACTACCCATCACCTCAAACCCGTCCTTTAGAATGTGAACCTTGGGATAGCCATTCTCAGGAGCATAATTATTCTCATCTATATATTTTACTCGATAAACAAAACTTGTAGAAACATTTCCTTTTTCTGGATCTAATCCATCTGACTCATAATTGGCCTCCCCTGTCCAGGAAAGAAGAGCAGGGGCCAACAATCTTAGCCGACCAGAACCATAGATATTATCCTTACCTGGAACTCCCATATCAACTGCCCAACCTTCCAGAGCTGATTGAAGCTGGTCCGCAGTAGAACTGGGAGATCTAGAAAGAATCAAAGCAGCAGCTCCGCTTACGTGAGGAGTAGCAGCAGAGGTATACCCTCCTGTTCCCCAGGTGAAAGAAGATATATTAGCAGGACCCATAATATCCGGTTTTGTTCTACCATCATTTGTCGGACCTTGCGCACTGCGGGAGCCTTGAGGGCCACTGAGCCAGTCTTCTTTATTGATATAGCCTACTGCTGTGGCGCCGTTAGCGTCAGCTGGTGGCGAGATACTATGTTGAGCAGTTTGATACTCCAAGGAACCGGCAAAAACTTTCAGCTCTTGATCTCCGGTAGCGCTGTATTTTTTAATCATAAGATAATAAGTACCAGATTCAGCACCATCAAGAGCGATCCGCTCCATCGGAGGTTGAGTACCAGTCTGTTTTGTCGTTGAAGAAGCCACCAAATTCAAACTGGAATCATATAGATAAAGGTCGTAGTCCTGATTTGTGACTGGCCAACAATCCCAGGTAAGATACACATCAAAAGGTATATATTCACGATAGATATACTCAAAAGCATTCATCTCATCCCGTGGGGCAGTGCGAAAATCATGCCAGCTATCGTTATCAGTGTCAGTGAAAAATGCCTGATAGTGAGAATGCGCTGAATTACCAGCGGCATTCACCCAAAGAATACCATTGGCTCTGGCATCATCTGCAATCTCGCAAATCAATCCTGTGCCATCGGTAAAATTTGTCCCGGGCCAGCCCCAGGAATGGTTAATGATATTTATATTATCATTACCGAAGCATTTATCTTTAGCATTCTCAAGATCAACCTCATCCTCTATTTTTGCTAGATAAAGTCGGGCCTCAGGAGCCATATCGTAGACAATTTCAGCTACAGCCGTTCCATGGGTTCTACCGCTCTCGAAATTGGTGTCTGTATAATTTCTGTGAATAACATTATCAGGTAGTTCATTATGATTTATGGAGTTAGTAAGATTGTGAAATCCAATATCGATAATTGCTACCCTTACTCCTTGGCCTTTGTAGCCTGATTGGTGATAATCTGAAGCACCGACTAAATCGACTCCTTCGCTGGTCACTCCTAGAACAGTTCTCTTAATGTCTAGCTTTCGGTTATCAGAAGAAGAAAGAATTGTTCCGACTTCTTCTTCCCCCATTGTTGCAGGCACAGGTCTATAGGGAAGCCTGATAAAGGAAACACTCTTTACTTTGTTGGCAATTTCTTCCAGACGAGACACAGGAACTCTTGCCCTCATCAAATGTTTGGAAACAGCCTCAATTATAGCTCCATAGGAAACTAAACTTACTTGATCAATCATCGAGGCATCTTCTCCTGGCAGTGGCACTAAAATAACCCTTACTTGACCATTTTCAAGAGGAATGCTCCTTTGTTGAGCGAACTCCTGCAACGCTATTTTACTTTTAGAACACTTCTCCGCTAGTTTCCCTAAAACACTTTCCAGTTTAGGGTGATATTTTTCGACTTCCACCTTTTCACTTACATCCATAGCCAGGAGGGGAACTTTGATAACAAATGCCATAATAATCGTAAAAACAATAAGATTGAAGTTTAGACGTAGGCTTCTCACCAGCTAATCTACCTTTCCTAATCTGTTTTCTCAAAATACTCCAGAGAAAAAGCCAATCCTAATCCTACTATCAGACCTACCACTGCTGCCACCAATATATTAAGGAGCTTATTGGGCTTTACGGGGGCTCTTGGCTCCTCTGCCGCAGCTAGAATTTCTGTATTGTACATCTTTGCAGAATCTATTCTCTCAAGCCTGGTTTTTTCCATCTGAGCTTGTCTCAACTCTCCCATAAGAGCATCGTATCGCTGTTCTTTGGTTCTCTGAAACTCAGTTTTTTCCAGTTGAGTTTCCCTTATTTTTTCTAAGAGGTTATCATATCGTTGTTGTTTTTCAGTAATATTGCTTCTATAACTTTGCCATCTATTTCTCATATCATTTAAACGACCTATCAATATATTTGCTTCTGCTTCTAAAAGGGGTTCTGAGTCGTTCATTTTATTCTCTATTTCCTTAGAGACTATTTCCAGGGATAGCTCTAGTTTTTCAATCTCTTTTTTTGCTGTGTCAATCTCATTTTTCATAAGCAATAGCTGATCATCCATCCCCCTAATATTATCATCGTATTTAGCTAAAATTTCTTCTTTGCTCTTATCAATCTCATCTAATTCCTCATTAATCTGTTTAGTCTGCTCATCATATCTAGCCAGAATCGCTTCTTTGCTCTCATATAATTTCTTTATCTCTTTATGCCTCTCCAAGAGTCTAGTTCCTATATAATTGGCTATAATTACTGCCTCGCCAGGACTGTTTACATCCACTTTTACCTGGACTAAATCCCCTGTTTCCCTGACTGGCTCTACCACAACTTTCTTGCGGAATTCTTCAAGAGTGTAAGGCAGTCCTAGATCTCTTATTGCCTCTATCAGAACTTGAGGCCCTTTCAAAAATTGAGAGGCGGCAATGGGACTTTCGATGAGTTCTTTTTCGAAAGTATCTACATCTATAATATCTCCAATTTTTATACCTAACGTCGCTTCATAAACAGGTGGCAGCACGAAACTAGTCACTGCACTGGCTATCACAGCTATAAAAAAAAGCAATAAAATTGTCTTCCTTCTTTTTTTAATTACTCTTATATAATCTCTTAAATCTATTTCCTTTTCTTCCATGACCATCTCCTCTCTTATCCCTCTTTCAATTGCCAATCATAGGGAATATCATTCTTATGAGGATCCAGGCGATACTCGTCAGGTTCTTTATAATTATAGGTCTCAGTAGGGGTATTTATCACTATAGCCTCTTCTTCCCCTATACATTTAAAACCATGATAGACCATCTTGGGAATCTGCAGAAGACCGGGTTTATGCTCTCCCAGAAAAAATTCGTTCACTTCGGCGTAAGTGGGAGAATTCTTTCGCCCATCATATAGAACTATCTTCATCATTCCCTTGACTACCGCCATATTGTCATCCTGCTTCTTATGATAATGCCAGGCTTTTACCACCCCTGGATAAGCAGTAGTCATATACACCTGACCAAACTTTTTGAAGAGCTCATCATCGGCTCTTAGTATTTCCATTAAGCGACCCCGCTCATCAGGAATCACTTT
>CAZQMG010000004.1:0-34874 GCA_964594375.1 uncultured Clostridia bacterium
AATAATCTATATCCAGCTATCTATATTATACCAGTACCACTTGTTAAGTTAGAGTAAGGATCAAAGAAAGGGAGGGGAAGAATGGCTAGAAGAAGTTACAGACCTGAGTAAAGCATTAATAAGCTACAGGAAGCACGGATTCTCCTTAGTCAGTGATCAATGATGGGTGAAGTTGCCAAGAAGACAGAGTTAGGCAAGCGAGGCTGTTACCGCTGGCGGAGAGAATAAGATGGCATGTGCATTAATGAGGTTAAACTGCCCAAAGAACCTGAGCCGGGTAGACTTATTGTTTGAGTAGGATACAGGGAGATATGCCTCAACCAATAACTTTCAAACCCTCTCTATAACGATATTTAAGACGTTGGTGCGCCTGGGGGGACGATACAATGTTAGAACTTTTTGGGAGGAAGATATAGAAATCCCAATCTACGACATTCCTGTACAACAGCGCACGCGAACAACCTAGATCAAATCTCAGCGCTTATCAATCTGGGTCTAGAAGACGCAGTATGGAATCTGGGAAAACCAAGCTAACAGCTTTTCCAGTCTACGATTTCGAGAATCTCACTAAGTTTCTGAACTACATAATTGACACTTGTAGCCCTTCTGGACAGCAGGAGCACCGACGGGATTGAACCAACAGGTCTGTATTCCTGCCTTCTTGGCTCCTAGGATATCATCCTCGTAAGAATTACCCACATACATGCACTCTTCAGATCGTCTCTCTAGTAGAGAGATTGCTTTGAGAAACAGTCTTGGGTCAGGCTTCCAGACACCTACCTCTGCTGAGAGTACAATACAGTCAAAGAGATCTTTGATTTCCAGGGATTCAAGTTTTTGATACTGTACATCACGAAAGCCATTAGAAACAATCCCTAGTTGAAATCTCTTGGCAAGATGCTCAATGACAGACTTTGCTCCTTTGACCGGTGAGTTAATCTGGGGGTATGATTTTACGTACAGTACAGTTATATCCTCTGCAGGTTCACTGCTTAGATTGAGCAATTTAAGAAATATCTTGAATCTACCAATCCGGGCTGCATCTCTTGAGTGAGTTCTATTACACTCCTCAGTGGCGATGCGATCTGATTTGAGTAAGGCATTGACTGCTACCTTCTGTTCGATGCCTTTGAATACCTCCCTGTACTCCTGTATCATCAGATGAGCCCACTTTCTTTGAGCCTCAGCTCGGTCAAAAAGAGTGTCATCGATGTCAAAGAGGATTGCTTTCAACTTGTCCATATTGATATTGAATTATTTCGCTCCCGTAAGCTCAGGTTAGGCCAAATCTCAGCACTTGTCAATCCTGGTCTTGGATAAGTCTGATTCGGGCTAGTAGAATTCTGTGACAGTTCTATTGTGCGGCAGAAGACAGTAGATCATTTCTTCCATGGCCTCTTACCAAATCCACACGAATTCAATAAATCTCCGATTTCATTTTTCCTTTTCCGCATTCTACTGATTTCCTTAATTGACTCTCTCAAGTAATACCTTGATCTTGATATATCTTTCTCATCGATAGTGTCTAGTTTCCCGGTGTGAACCAGCTTTGATCGCTTGTCATACAGCCGTTTCACCTCACCAAAAATACTTTCGGAATTTTCGCCCGTTTTTCCAAGCAGAACCGATATATTTCTTGAAACTCTGTACTTTAGTTCCCCAAAACCCGTATTTAGTAAGGCCTCCAATCCTATCATGAGCGATAGAAACGACAAACCTCGGTGATTGGCTTCGTAGGATAACTCAAAGGCCTCAAATCCCAATTGAAGGAAAGATTTGCTGAATGGGAGTGACGTATTTCGAATGAATGAGAGTAGTCCTGGAATTTCTGTAGGTTTCAACTCGTAGGGTTCTTCCCAGACACATATCTGTGTCCCTGATCCCATAAGCATTCTTGGAATGTCCTTCTCAATGACATAGTAGTATTTCAACGGCACAACAATGTTTCCTTCCTTGAATAGCCTCATCAATCGCATTGTGCCATTCAAGTAACCGTGAGCGAATTGATTATCAAATCTAGCCACCCCCATGGGAAAACTTGTCAGGATTCCTCTGGCGTTCATTTTGATGTCGCTTTTGAAAGAGTTTGTAACGAAATAGTATTTCTTTTCACTGTAGTTAAAACATGCCAGAGGCAACAGTTTTCCCCCGACGACCTTAAGAGGCAGGCCTTCAATACGAGAGATAAGACGAATGCCTTCTTCAAGAGATTTATCTTCTATTTTGAAGCCATGATCTAGAGGCATTCGTAGGATAGACGAATCCACGTTGGCTAGGGCTCCCACAAAGTAAACCGTTCCCTTACCTTTATCATATGTTATGTTTGAGATTAGACAAGGGGGAAGTTCTTCTCCTGTTCTTTTCCTACTACTCCAGCAGTAAGCTTGGCTATATTTATGTTGTGGTCGCAATATCACCTACCAGTTTGAGTTAGTAAAACCCTTAATAAGAGCGTGATTCGATAGATTCAAACAAATACCGACTTAACCCAAATCTCAGCACTTGTCAATCTGGGTCTGGAGATCATGTCCGCACAGCACCTTGAAATAGCGGCCACCTGTTTCCGAGACAGTTATTCCGTTGACTCTAACTTAACAAGTGGTACTATTGATGGGGGCAGGTCACCTTCATGCTTAGCCATAGGTCTTGTGCAAGCCCGATGTTCTTCCAGTTTCCAACTTTCCGTGATTACCATCCTATCTTTATAATATCTCCTTTGATGAGATTTGCTCAGTATCATTTTCCTCTACCTTCTTCTCCAGAGCTGCTTTTACATAGCCATCGTAAGTCTGTTTTCTTTTTTTCCTTTCTTTGGGAGCTGAAGAGAAGGAGCGTATTCTCCTAATGGCATATTTTCTGTTTTGATGAGTATTTCTCGAGTATTCATCCAGGATAGAAGATTTGTCTTTTCTTGACTTTGCCATGAAATATCTTTCTTGCAGTACTTTGAGGTATTGGCGTTTTGCATCCATATTCATATCCTTTCACCTCCCTGTTTGATTCTTAATTTCAGCAGGGAAGATTATATCATATTTCGGTTACCTTTTACATGATTTAACCAGTACCGTCTTGGTTATATATTGGATGATTCAATTCGTAATGGACAAATCCTATAAAAAAGCTAAACTAAAATGGCAAAAAGACAAAAAGAAGAATCATCCCAATGACAGAGAGGATAAGAAGGCAAATGGAGTGCCACTTTTCCGAAAACAACGATACTGGGATCACCAAGAGAACAGTTGCCAGAATAGTAAAGAAAGTAGCAGATAAAGCTGAAATCTCAAAACCCGCCTCCCCTCACGTTGTACGCCATACCTTCTCAGTCAACTGTATCAGAAAAGGAATCTCCACTAGAGCCCTCCAAACTTTACTTGGCCATGATAGATTGACGACCACTGAGATTTACCTTAATTTATCCCCATAGGACGCTATCAGGGAGTTTTTGAATAAGTGGTAGGTCCGTAAAGGAGACGAGAATAGAAAGGAGAAATCATGCAAGGTAAGAAGTTGGGTCTGGTGTTTTTTGTTCTGGGTGTTTTCTTTATACACCTTTACACTACAGTACCTTTCTTATGGGCCCTCATGGGTATATCTTTGGCTTATCCATTGACGGTAACCAAAGGAGCGCTATCTATGCTTCCAGCATTTGCACCACCCATTGGCGGAGTATTGCTCGTGGTTGGCAGTCTAATCTACGGACAAAAGGTAAGGAGGTAATCGAATGAATTTTCCAGTAGCTCATCCTGTCTGGATGTGGCTTTACTTTGGTACATTTGGTTCTACTGGTGCTGTCCTCTTCACATTAATTGTCTGGTATTGGGTGAGAATTCGCGTACTAAGCAAGGGATACCAACGATCAGTCGCTATATGGAGCATGGTCGGTCATATGTTCTTGTTCTTCGCAATGTGGTTTGCCTGCGGCATCGGTGGACCTCCAGGCAATATGTTAAGTTCTGATCCGGTCGCACAAAATCTCTCTGCCGCTATCTCTGCAGCAGTCCTTTCCATGTTTTTCTCTGTGCCGGGCTGGGCTTGTGTGTTGGTGAGTCAGCGAAAGATGTTACGAGGCATTCAATCAGATAAAATTAAATAAGAAAAGATTGGAGTAAATAGGGGTGAAACTTTCTCAAATGATTAATCACTCTGACCTGCCCCCATTAATAGTACAACTTGTTAAGTTAGAGTCAATGGAATAATAGCCTCGGGAGCAGGTCACTTACATATTGTCTCTACTTTACCGTAGAACACAAAAAAGCCAAAAAGAGAAGTGAAGAGAATAACTCTATATCCTTTGCTGAAAAGTGATACAAGCATTCTAGCCTTACCTTACACAATATCATTTGTGTCAGGTTGATTGACCAGGATATTCTTAAAACAATACTTAACAGAATAGCCATTGTGTTAAGTTATTCTCAAAGACAGGGAAAGTTGCAAGAGTAGGCCAAGAGGAAATCTGGGAACTTAGATTTGACAAAAAGTATGTTTTTGGAGGGATTCTTATATAAAATTAATTTTGGAGGAAAAATGGTTAGACCGTCTCACTTTTTGTATTGTTTTAGACCCTTTCAAGCCTTTTCACTCAATTCCTTCGTATTTATATATGAAATGCGAATCTAACAATATAGGTTATTTAAAATAAGGTGTCAAGCCTGTTTCCGGATTTATCTAATCTTATTGGCTGGTGGGTGTTTGCGTTTGAATCTGATAGAGAGTACCACTTCCCTTAGGGGCTATTTTTGGTTCCGTAGTTTTGGTTGGCCTCGGATTTGACATACAGCTATTTTTTTTCAGTTTCATTGCCATAACTTCCGCAGGAGCAATGACCTTTTGCGCGAAAGATTGAAATAGGTTATTAGGGTTCTTATAGCGAATAATCTGGAGAACCCAGGGGTATCTCTTAAAATGTTCGAAAACATGCCGTATTCACTGGCTGAAGCCTCCAGTAATGGCTGAATTGGAACTGAGGGTAGATCTGGAACGATGCGCTCTAGCTCTTGAGGTATACTTTTGGCATCTGTGATATCAGCGATAACAAACCGAGCCACATGAGCCAGAGTAGAGATGGTCTCTGTGATATCTCGGCTACTTGGTTTTTCGAAATCAAACACCACGGGTAGATAATTATACTTGAGAAGTTGTTCTCGAATAGCATCCAATAAGGTCTTTCTCTCCTTGGTAAACCGGCCAAGAACGAGCACAACCTTTGATGTGATAGTATCGATGATACGACGAATTTTTTGGTTATTAATGAGCAAATGAAGAAATTGCGCAACCTCAAGATTATCAGTAGTGATTGTGGGTTCGTGGGGAAGTGTGATTATCAGATTTGATTGGTCCGTTGTCTTATCCACGTGTAAATTCCAGGCGGAAATTCCATATATGCGGCAGTGCGAAAGGTTTGTATAGAAGAGACGTGTGTTAATCATGCGAGCACCACTGAGGTTTGCACCGCGGAGATTTGCATGACAGAGGTCCGCATCACTGAGGTTTGTATAACTAAGATCCGCATCCCTGAGATCTGTACACATAAGGTTCGTATAACTAAGATCCGCATTTTCAAGCTTCGCACCTCTAAGGTTTGCCTTATAAAGGTTAGCAGCGGAGAGGTCCGCAATCATCAGATCTGCGCCGCTAAGGTCCGCAATCATCAGATCCGCGCCGCTAAGGTTCGCATTTTGGAGGCTTGCACCCCTAAGCTTCGCACCAGTGAGTTTCGTGTCCATCAGGTTGGCATAAAGGAGTTTGGCATCAATGAGGTTTACGCCAGGGAGGTCTGCACCACTAAGGCGCACATCACTGAGGGAAGGTTCTTGTCGAGGGTGGTCTTCTCTCCACTCATTCCAGACAAATACCCCTTGTTGAATGAGATCAAGGTGTTTGTTATCTGTCATAAGAGTCCTCTCTACATTGTTAGCTGTGGTCAAATCATGTGTGGATCTACCATTTATTCAAAAATTCCCTGATAGCATCCTCTGGGGATAAATTAAGGTAAATCTCAGTGGTTGTTAATCTATCGTGGCCTAGAAGGGTTTGGAGGGCTCTGGTAGAGATTCCTTTTCTGATGCAGTTGACCGAGAAGGTATGCCTTAAAACATGAGGAGAGACGGGTTTTGAGATCCCAGCCTTGTCGGCTACTTTCTTGACTGTTCTTGCAACTGTTCTCGTAGTAATTCCAGTATCATTGTTTTCTGCAAAGTGATATTCAAATAATCTTCTCACTCTATCTGTCATTGGAATGATTCTTCTTTTTGTCTTTTTACCGTAAGGGCCATCCTTGCCGTAGATAACCAGTCTTCTTTCCTGCCACTGGATATTATCTTTTTTAAGATCAGCAAACTCTGAGAGTCTTAATCCGGTATCCAAAAGAGTCCAAACTACAAACTTTTCCCGAAAAGTATCGCAGGCATTGATCAGGCTGTCTACCTCATCGTCATTTAATGGTTCTCTTTTGTATTGATAGGGCATAGTTAAATTACTTTTGGAATCAACTAGGTAAATTTATAAGAAGTTTTTTCTAGGGGCTTTGACCCTCTCTATTTTAATGCAACTAGGCCTTATCTTGCTTCTCTTCCCACTCCCTAGCAGCCTCCTCAGTAGTGCGATGTCCAACCTGCAAAATATGCCCTCCAGACCAACCAGGCTTTCGTTGATGTTCTCCTTCCCTTCGCTCCAAATCATCCGTTATACCGCTCCAAACTATCTTTCTCCCATTTTTAAAATGGTATTTATAAGTATCTCTCTTTTTAGCCATCTTATACTCTCACCTCCTCTTAGCTTTTCCCCTCAAGCCGCTTTAAAACATTATTTTTTTCCATTCTGTCAACCAACGTCATTATCGCATTTTTTAAAGCACCTACCTCACCACTTAAACGGTCTATCTCACCATTTAAAACTGTTATCGATTTAGTCAAGAAATACACATTATCTTTTAATATCTTATCCATTATTTCTTTCACCCCCTTCAACAAGGCGTAGTTTCCCCTACAAGGATGGATGGGAAAGATACGCCTCGTTCCTATTTATTACTCTCCTACCGCTTACTCCTTGTCGGCTCCTTTAAAGAGCAAGGAAACTTTTTTCTCTCAGGGTTCACCTTCAACTTTAGTTTAGCTTTTTCCAGTAGTTTGTCAACATTAAGTAAAAAAGAGGACAAAATGTCCTCAATTTGTAAAAAGGAGTGTAGATAAAATGGGGGTTTGCGTTCAGAGGAAGGTAGTCAATGTCTTATTTTTACACAAAGGACGACAAAACTTAAGCTTTTTACCTTTTTCTGAGCAAGGGTTCTTCCCGTAGTTATCTTTATCTCATTGTACGAATTGCTAATTCCATTCCCCCTTCCTGTCACCTTATCGCAGGATTCTTGCTCATTCATTCTCGATAAAATAACCTCGGCAATCGGTAATCATCTCTTTCTTCTTAATTGCTTTTCTCTCTCTTTCACAATCACCCGATAACCAGCAACTTACACATAAATTGGCTGCTCTTTTTCCAAGGTCTGTCTTAAGAGATTGTGAGTCAAGGGTTTCTACTAGATGATCCAGCGGGGTATTTATCCTTCTGGCGGTTCTGCCCGCATCCGTCATTCCTCGTACCCAAAAAATGATAGGAAGAACAAAGAGATATAGTCTAAACCAAAAATCCATAATGGATTCTCGTGGTATGGTTTGACTCCATATAACTGCGTACCAGAAGAGTCCATAGAAAAACATATATAGAATTCCCTTTAATATCTGTCCATTGTATAATTGCCCCAAACCGCAAAAGAAAAAGGACAATACTATTGCTAACCCCGGATTTCTCTTAGTTTCCCCTTGCTGTAAAAGTCCTACTTTGGCTTTCTTCTTGACTTTTCGAAATCTCCAAGCTCCCAAAATCATTAATACGATTCCTAAAGGAAAGAGTGCAAGTGTAAATGCGATAAACACTGTTTCAGATATAGACGCAGATCCAAATAGTCTGCGAGTTCCTCCAGCCATAATTACCACTGCGAATATTTCAAAGGAACTAAGCATACAGACTATCCCTGCCCATGTCATTTTACTTTCTCCCCTCAACGTTTTCTGGCTGACCTGTTTCTCTCAACCTATTGATGATTCGCTCCGGCAACCGCTCTCATACAAAAGTTCAATTGATACTATGTCTCGAAAGCTGTCTATGCTGTCTCGCAGCTTTTCCCATCCCCCTTTTTCCAGGTACTTGATTTCTCGTTTATTTCACCTTTGTGTTTTTTTCATAAATTCACCTTTTTGGTCTGCCTATTTATCAGGGTCTCAAGAACCTATCTTATCAAAAAGTTCATTTTTGTATATATAAGGTGCAATTGCTAGCTTGAGAAGTTGCTGTAATGTCTATCCAGCCAGCACTGCAAAAATTCTACCAATCCCCTGCTGCCTTCTCCGCCTCTTTTTTCTTCTGGGCTTCCATTTTCTCTATTGTAAGCGGTGTACTACCGATCGCTAAATATCCGTCCTCGTCTACATAGTCGTATGCAAGGATAACAAAGAACTTTTGGCTGTCCCACCTCATTTCGTAGAAGCCCTCATCAATCTCCTGTTCTCCATAACGTTCTTTGCATATTGTCTCAAGCAAGTTGTAGTTGTCCTCGCCGTTATAATAGATTCCTACACTTGTGAATCGGCCCTCATAGAACATATAGGCAATTCGGTAGAGAGTTACATCTCCAAGATACATTTTGTCATCAGGGAGCGTGTATGCCTTCATATCATCTGAATCTAAGAGAAATTTCATATCCTCAGTAGGTGGATCCCCCCATTTAAGCCCCCTGAACCCCTCTGGCTCATTCTGAAAGGCAAAAGCCCCCACTGAAAGAGCCAGAACCAAAACCAGCACTAACGATAAAACTTTTTTCATTCTTTCTCACCTCCTCCCTCACCTTACTCAATAGGTTAAGTGTAAGGTTATTCTTCCCACAAGTGATATTCGCCTCCTCTAATTCTGGATTTTATTCACCATAGAATAAATCCCTAGCAATTTGATTATCTGGCTCAACTGTTTTTTTGTTCATATCAACTACATAGATAACTTTATCTCTTTTCCCATCAGCTACAACTACATAAGATACTCTCCAGATACCCTTTTCCCCAATAGGTTCAGCATTTCCTTCTACAACATCAACTTTCTGACCTTGACTTCTCAAAATTCCTACTAACCCGTCAGTTATTGAACCGATTGTATAGCCCAACTCTTTTGCTTCCTCGCCATATATAGGATAATTTATTACAAAGTCATAAACTTCTTTTTTGGAGTAACTTATTGAAGTTTGAGTTGGCTTTCCAGTCTGGGTCTGAGTTTTTGTTCCTGTTGGCTTTTCCTTATCAACACTTACGAAAGTAATACTTATTCCTATTGCAATTAAAATCAGAAAAACAATCCCAAAGGCAATCTTGCTTCCCTTATTCTTCTGCCTTTTCTCCTTCTTCTTCTGCTTTCTCTCTAAGCCTTACCTAGCTTTTACTTTATTTTATTTCTCCCACAAGTGATATTCGCCCCTCTATGAGCTTCCTCTATTCCCGGGGCTACATTTTGAAGGCAGCCCCGGTTATAGACATTTCTGCAATCATAGCCTCGCTTCCTTCGCCTTCTTCTGTTTCTTCTTCTGTTCGATTTTCAAGAACAGGATCCTGTTTCTCTTTTCAATTTTTGCTTGCTTTTCCCTCTCCTTTTCATCCTTCTCTTCTTTGTACTTTATCAACCCAAACAGGGAAAAATCATCAGGATCGCACTGGCAAACACCAGGCGAGGGTACCCAATGCCCTGTCTTTTTGTCTCTGTGGATCCGCTGATAAGGTATTAGGGAAAAAGCCAGAAAGTTGCCACACTTCGCACATCTCATTCGTTTTTGCTCCTTTCACCCACGCAGGCCAGGTGATAATAAAACCCCTCTCCACTGATAATATAGGGATACGTTAGCTCCTCCCTACATGCTCTGCACTTTGGTACTCTATGACCGCTTTCAAAAGTTACCTTCTTGTCGAAATAATCTATTCTGCTATACTTTACCTGTGGAGTAGTCATGATCGCTGCTCCTTTTGCCCTGGTTGGCTTGGCTGTCTGCCAGGGCACTTATTATTTTCTTTGCCACCTTGTCCACCTTCCCGAAGTCCTTCAGGATATTCTCACTCAGCCCCCAGGACTTCAAGTAAAAGACTGACTTCCTTTCAATTCCTAGAACTTTGCATACTAAGTAGGTAGCTGTCTCGGCCTGCTGTTCTCTCACCTTGTAGGGAGTGCCGTTATCGGGATGCCTTAGCTCCTTGTGAACCCATTCGTGAACCAAGGTCCCTATATTCTCAGTCTTGTCTAGGTTGCTGTTCAGGGTGATCTCTCCATTCTCACTGGTGACATAACCACCCTTTGCTATCTCTAGGGGCTTGAAAACCACAGTCCAGCCAGCCTTTTCTGTTGCCTTCCTTAGCTCCTCAAAGTCTATGTCCGAGCCTGTGGTGAGTCCTCGCTTGATAGGCTCTCCCTCAGTCTGGCCTATGTCAAATACCGGCACTGAGAAGAACCCATGTAAAATTTTCCTCTTCCTCTTTATCCTTCACTTTCTTAAACCAGGGAGCTAGGATCCAGACAGCCTTGCCTCCCTTCTTAACTGTTCTTCCTAGCGCCTTCCACTTCTTATAACCCGCCACCTGGGAGCAACCGGCGAAACACAGTATAATCTGATTATATAAGCTATACTGATGAAACTTTGCTAGGCTATCCAAAGTCTCTTGAAACTTCTCCGGAGTTAGTTCCTTGACCTCTTCAAGTAAGTTTTTGACCCTCCTCACATTCCTTTTTGTTATCTCTTTGTTTGTCATTACTTTTCACCACCTTTCTTTTTCGCTTCCCTCTGATAAAAGGTATATCCCAATATGGAGTGTGACATTTCGGACATACTCTTACTTCTTTGACTCTGGGATTCCACGAGTGACCACATCTTTTGCAAGTCAATTGCTTCGGCATTCTGACTTTTACCATTACTTACTTCTCCTTTCAAAGAATTGATGATTATCATTCAATATAATTATACAACATATTTTATAAAAGTCAACCCCCATGGCCATTTGATATTAAATAACTATTTAATATTAGGGTAGTATCCTAAGAGGTGAGAAAAGACTCAAACAAAAGATCGTGTCAATATCGGGATGAAAGTACGCAGTCTTCATCGGTTTAAAAGTATCCACGTGGACGAAAAGTCGGTCTTGAATTAAAAGAACAATCATTCTACTGTTCTGACCTGCCCCCCTAGAATCGGTCAAGTTATTATGTTAGATAGTATCGGGTCCGCCCCGGCCTGAGAATGGGTAAACCGTCTCCGGGTCCTGGCAGAGCGTCGCTGTTGCAATTCGCTAACAAAAACTGATAACCCTCTCATCATATCACTTGAAGTCAAACCGAAACTAAAACTGAAAAGAAAACGCAAACTTATGCCATAACCTACCAAGTATTTATCTCAGTATTCCTCTGGCCTGCTTTTCGGAAAAAAGATCCGGCCCAAATCTCAGTGCTTGTCAATTTGGGTTTTAGAGGTTCTCTGAGGTGCCTCGGTATGCTATGATGAGACGGTTAGGTTCTCAATGCCTTCTCAGGCCAACGAGGGTCATCCAGGATTGCCGTACCCACAGCAACCAAATCGGCAATACCCTGATTCAGAATCCTACGAGCAGTATTGCCAGTTTTTATTTCGCCCACAGTTATCACAGGTACTTTGACATGCGGCTTGATTTGTTCAGCCCGATAGACGGTGGAACTAAAAGGATAATCAGGTGGTGCCGCTATTGGCTCGTTTCCAAGAGCTCCGGAGGAGATACTGAGGTAGTCCACCAGAGGGGAAAGCTTCTTGGCGATCTCTACTCCCTCTGATAGAGAGTCTATACCTAGGCGGATACCAAGTACAAATCTGGAGTCGGTGTTCTTGCGCACAAGAGCAGCAATCTCAAACAGCAGTCGCATTCTCCCAGCAATACTACCACCATACTCGTCTTCTTGCTGATTAAATTGAGAAGAGAGCAGTCTACTCAGCAGAAAGCCATGTGCAGCGTGAAGCTCTACTCCCTGGAAATTGGCTTCTTCAGCACGCTGGGCCGCGGCAACAAAGGCATCTTTGATCGTTACCATCTCTTCTGAAGTGAGAGGACGATCCACGGAAGCATGATTAATCTGAATGAAAGCAAGTACATTGTTTGAATGAATCACCCGTGCCACTTTGGATAGACCTTCGATATGCTCGTCTGCCCAGATTCCAATATTAGCTTCACTAAGACGATAATCGCGGCGAACGGCGGTGGTTTCCACCACAATGGTACCCACTCCGCCTTCGGCACGTTCACGATAGTAGGCTACGTGTCTCCCCAAGACCTTGCCGGAAGGACTGCTCCAAGGACGGTACATAGGTGGCATGAGAATACGGTTCTTTGCCTGAAGAGATCCAATTCGGATTGCCTGTGCGAGAACATCTTTCATGATAGTTCCTCAGGAATTCATTTTACAGTCTTCCGTCTCACAGTCAAGCTCCGTAATCTGCCAACGACCCAAGAAATCCACGATTGTATCTTTGGTTCAAGATTGAACCAAATCTCAGCACTTGTCAATTTGGGTTTACGGATAGTTTGCTTCAAGAATCAGTTTAAGAGAAGAGAACCGTTAGTCAATTTAATATTCAAGTGTGATGAAACTCTTTTTTGACAAGATACGCTCTTTGGCTAAAATAGGAACGGTGTTTGAACCATAGCAAATCAAACCGGAGGTACAAAATGAACAAAGCAGAACTGGCAAATGAGGTAAGTGGTGAAGTAGGATTGAGTAAGAGAGAGACTCAAAAGGTGATTGATGCTATTATTGGGACAATTAGGGATACTCTTGCCGCAGGAGAGAAGGTTACTTTAGTTGGTTTTGGGACTTTTCAAGTTGCCAAAAGGAAAGCAAGAAGAGGGGTGAATCCTCAAACAAGAGAAAGTATTCAGATACCGGCGAAAAAGGTACCTAAGTTCACCGCAGGCAAAGCTACAAGAGAGAAGGTAAAGTAGCAGGGGTGGGCGAATCAGACCTAGAACCGCACATTCTGTAGCGAGGAGGAATATTTAGGAGGTATGCATGGACGTCTTCGAGGCCATCGAAAAGGAGATAATAGATGACCAAGAATACAATAGATATAATAGTGAGTAAACGACTTAAATGGCATAGAACTGAGGTAATTCTCCTTTGGCTAATCATTGCCATGGCAGTGATACTCATACCAACTGGGATGGGCATATATTTATATGTTGGTAACCTTAGTATTGCAGAGTATGTTTTTTCAGTTCGTCCTAGGGACCTAGCTATCTTCCAGGTTAGAATGCTATCCATTTTTTCTAGGGGCATAGGTGTTGTTTTTACTCTGGCGGGCATAGCCACTATTGCTCTTGCAAGAAATAGACTCTCGTTGGGAAAGGATGCCTACCGGATGGCAAAGGTTATTCAAGGTAGGATGAAAGAAGAATAGGTAAGTCAAATTTGCAACAGAGACTTGTCAGGACAAATGGATGGCTATCATCTGTCCCAAATGCAAGCACCAATATGACGTAACTCTATTTCAATTTGGCAGTGTCGTTGAATGTGATTGTGGGGCAAGAATAAAGCTTGATCCAAGAAAGGGAATAGTCCTAGAAAGCCAGAGTCTACAGAATAGAGGGAGGCTAACAATGACTGCTTCTTTTATGCCAGGATTTGAAGCTGCTGATAGAATCAAAAACTTAATTCATAAAGATACGCAGATAGGAGAAGATAAGGTCTATGTTACTGTGAAACAGATTTACCTTTTAGATGAGAAAGGTAGTTTGGATTTTGGCGGTAGTGAACTTCACCTGGCAGAAAGAAAACCTCTGCTTCCCAAAAAGAAGCTTACAGAAGATAAATATGGATGGTGGAGCCTTAGCCAAGGCATATACCTTGTTGAGTTTAACGAGCAGATAGATTTGGAAGATAAAGATATAGCTATCCTCGAGCCTCGAGAAGAGCTTTTATGCAATTGCTCTTTTCATCCCCTTCGGATTATAACACCTAAAGGAAAACTTTCTTTCATCCCTTTGAATGTTGGATGCCAGGGTATAGATATCAAGCAAAATGCCCGTATCTCAACCCTTAGAATAGTGAAGAGATAAGTCCAGATCAAGTATTAAAAAAGGCTTGTTAAACAGCACTAACAAAAGCTTATCTAACAGAGCTAATTATTCTGCTGCACAATTCGATAGGAATTTATGGATGTCCTTATTTTTCAAGATGCAGATTAATGGACGAGAAGTTAAGGCACTTTTTTTCAAAGACACCGGGACGTTTTATGTAGAGCTTCTTTTACGAGAAGGTGACTGTCCCGAGAAAAAAGAGTTTCCCGAAGTTCAGATGTGCTCTGGAGATTGTCAGGGTACCTATCTCAGTGCAATGGTTAAAGAAAACATAGTGAAGATCATCGGTAGCATTTTCCCGAGACCACATATTATGTATAGCGAAGAATTTGCCAGAAAGCGTCACCTGAGAAGAGAGGAAATTACCCGCTACACCAAAGATTACCTGGAGAGGAATCGGTATACTCTCGATTCATATATGGGTGGAAGAAAGAAGAGAGTTTATGTAGCAGAAGAGCACGTGGAGACTATCTTCAAAGGCTGCACTTTTCGGGTAGCAGAAGGAGTATTCGATGATTTCTTGACAGAGCTTCGCAAACCTGACCTTAAAAGAATCACCCTGAATTTAGATAAGATAAGAAGGATAGCAACTCCAACCACGACCAAAGACTTCGGCAAATTCATTAGACTGTAAGAGCCCTAGAACAGCACTGTGCACAAACCTAAATGAGAACCTAACAGGCACGAATGAAGCGAGTGAATGAAAAGGGTTCCAAGACACCTAAGAAGCGTCGCTGTTCCAATTCGCTAACAAAAACTGATAACCCTTCCACTATATCACTTGAAGTCAAACCGAAACTAAAACTGAAAAGAAAACGCAAATCTATTCCATAACCTACCAAGTATTTATCTCAGTATTCCTCTGACCTGCTTTTCGGAAAAACGATCTGGTCCAAATCTCAGCACTTGTCAATCTGGTTTTGGGGGTGTTTCTATGGTGAGAACTGAGGCCATTTAAATCCCCCCTTTCCAATCCCTTGTCTATCATTATGAATGGACCGATTCTAGGGGGGCAGGTCACTGCTTCACACCGTTTCTTGGGTGAAGTGTAATCAAATTGTGTCGATGACACAAATACTTGAGTCTATTTGTCATAAGTCCTGTTATTTCACTATCGGTGATGCTTTCTCATCAAAAGGATTCGTTCTCATAGAAAGAGAGAATAGATAAGGATAGTTGTCCTTCAAGTATTTCATATAATCTAGCCACTGATAAACTAAGAGGCCATATACTCTGTTTATGTCGCCTGCAAGATGTTGACAGTCAGTATCAGGTAATTCTTTCACATCATCCCTAAAGGTTAGCTCTTGGGCTAGGTGAAAAATTGCCTGCAGAAGATTTGTAAAAGATTCATGTTCGAGCAAGTTTGGGTTTTCTAAAAGATGCGTCAAAAACCTTCTTTTCTCCACAAGGAAGCTGCGTAAATCTTTCAAATCAACTTTGTCTATTTCAACTGCAAAATCATAATTCTTAAGGCTTCCATCGATGCTGGAAAATTCTCTGTCCGACCACTCGCTGCTCACGACCAGGTCCTTTTTGATCGCACCTAGCTTCGGGTCAAAATCAGAGAGATAAGTCAAGAGTAACGTCCCAACCTCACTAAAGAATACTCCGATAATCATATTGAGCTTCTGCAACAGAGCACGTTTCTCTCTCGTACTCAGTAACCCATTTATGATGAGGGTGACGAACAAGATCGAAATAGGTAAAAAGGCAAGGCTTGTGAAGCTCCAAAGGAAAATGTGACGAGTATCTCTGAAAATTACATAGTGAAAGCCATAAAGAACGATGGATAAGACAACTAGGAATAAACCAAAGACAAGCTGCCATCTAGAACGCTTCATGATTTTTCCTCCTTAAGAAATACCCATTCTTCCTATTGAAACTCTATTTTTCTCCTGGGTCCTACCAAGCCTCAGGTTCTCCTCTCAAATAAGCGTTTTCTGAGTTTTCAAAACATGCTATATCCTGCGTGTCAGCTTTATCTCTTTGTTTCATTCCGTCTTGGTCACTGCCCCCCAGGGTCAACCTATCTCTTTATAAGCCTTATCTATCTTATTAATAAGTTTCTTAAGCTCAATCCAATTATTATCAAAGAGATAAGAAGTTATTCCTCTTTTTCGGTTACTAGGAAGTTTCCTTGACTAAGGTTATTGTTCTATAAACTTTTCAGCCAGCACATATCCGTCTTGTAAGTCTTCGAAGGTAATGGCTCTTTTTTTTGGAGTCGGCTTTAGAAAAAGCGTAGCCTTGAGCAATAATATTCCGTTGAGTGCTTATCTTTGCAATAGCTATCTCCTGCTCCAGCCTGGATATCTTTCTATCTACTACCAATCCTATGGTTAGGACCGAAACTGCCAGAAAAAGGAGAGCAATTATTACACCCAGTACCCCCAATTTATCCTCCTTTTTGTTGCTCCATTGTTGATGTCCGTTCCTCTAGGATTTCCAGCATAGCTCTCTTTTTCAACTTGGCTGCAGTGGCTCCTAACAACGTTCTAAGAGCAGTAGCTATTCTACCTCCTTTGCCTATAACCTTTCCCCTATCCTCTTTAGCCACAGAAACCTCAAGAAGGATGACTCTCTCTCCTTTTATCTCCTCAACCTTCACCTCTTCCGGGTTATCCACTATCTGCTTTAGAATATACTCAACCATCTCACGCATCTCTGTTTCCTTTCACACTGCTCAATCCAATTTGTATTCCACAAAACAATGACAAGATTATACTATGACTCTACTCTCTCCGAGTGCCGCTTAGCGGAAACGTCGATCACCATCTGGTCTTCGTCCACCTTTACCTCTCTCCGGACGAGGACGAGCCTGATTTACTTTAAGTATCCGGCCCTTTAGCTCCTTACCATTCAGGCCGGTTATGGCGGACTGAGCTTCAGCTTTAGCAGGCATCTCTACGAATCCGAATCCTCTTGGTTCCCCACTGAACTTGTCCTTTATAACAGTGGCTGACGCCACCTGTCCGAAGGCTTCAAAAGCTTCCCGTAAATCTTCTTCGCTGGTCTCGTGTGACAAATTACCTACATAGATATTCATTCTAATCTCCTTCCTGCTTTAAATATTTATACCAGAATTTGGCCTTCTAACTCGCTCATGTCCGAATAAGTTCGGATGCCCTCCCGGCCGAGAGTATATCCAAAGATATCATTGGTTAAACAAGAGATACGCCTGATGTAGCACATCTATGTGCGTCTTCTTCCTTGCGCTTTACTTCTCTCTTAGTCTTTGGATACCTTTCTCTTTTCTCTCTATATTTTTTTCCTTCTCCTCGAGCCTTGAGCTTTATTACTCAATGTTTTCTAGCCTCCCAATCGTGAAGTTGAACTACTTCCACTTCTGTAAGCTATTTCACTGACACAGCCTTTTGGATCATTTGCTCTAATGGTAAGATGAGCAAGTCCTTTCTTGCTGGAAAAGTCGATCTCCTTTGAGCTTACCTCGCTAAGAGGTACTTCGAGGGATATTGCTTTCCTGAGCAGCCCTTTGAGGCTAACCCGGCTAACCGCCTTCAAAGGAAACTCAAATGCGGTTACAGTTTTGCCTTCTAAGGTTCTTTCCAAAATCAGTCTCTGCGTGGTCAAAAAAAGATTACCCTTTCCTTTTAAGGATTCCTCGGAATGCTTATCACACTCAAACTCCTCAATTGTCGCCTCGTCTTGCCTCCTTTTTTCCTCACCTGATTTCAAGATCATCTTCAGCCTCCTTTTTTCCCAGCCATTATTCTCCCAAAGAGGATGTCTCCTTGATAGAGAATGAATGGAAGGATCGATATCGCAATTAATAAGACTAGAAAAACCTTCTTAAATATGTTATTCCTCTTTTTTTGCCAGCTCAGAGTCAATATCCCTTCTATACCACAACTGGTTTGATGAAACTCTCTTGATATAGATACTCTAATTTACCCAGATATAGGTCATCCCACCTCAGGAAAGTGCCTGTATGAGCTCATATAAGGGTCTTTTTTTTGGCAATCAGCACAAAACCTTGATTTATCCAGATTTTTCAAAATTTGTTATATCGTATATGTCAGATATATCTATTTGTCTATTTACCTTTCGGCCACTGCCCCCACCCCGGATCAAACTACCTCACCATAAGCCTTATCTATTTTGTCAATAAGTTTCTTAAACTCAGTCCAGTTATTATCAAAAAGACAGAATCTAAAGCCTCTCTTTGTCGCTACTGTATAACTGTCACTCTTAGCGAATATCCTTAAGTCTAGCTTCTCATTATCACCAGGATAAGCAACAAGGTCATGGCTATCGGATAGCTTAATACGCACTATCTCTTTTTGTTCAGTTCCTTTTTCCTTATTCATTATCTTTTTACTGTTTCATAAATTAACGCCTCAGATGCCAGTAAAAGCCAAGACAAGGGACCGAAATCTGTGAATGATTTATAATTCCTCAGTGGAGAGAGAAGGGCTCTTATTTTGGTTAATTTGCCGCCTTTTTTCTTCTCCTGATTTTGGGATCATCTTCGGTCTCTTTTTTTTCTTTTTCTCTTAGTCTGGCGATCTCTTTCTTCTTTGCTTCTATGTCTTTTTTTGCCTGGGTAATCATGCCTCCCATCTTCTTCAGCTCCACATTGCC
Organism: uncultured Clostridia bacterium; assembly: GCA_964594375.1. Classification (GTDB taxonomy): domain Bacteria; phylum Aerophobota; class Aerophobia; order Aerophobales; family AE-B3A; genus AE-B3A. The sequence continues at coordinate 18,777 of CAZQMG010000004.1, forward strand.
GATTCTATGCTCCAAGTGGAACTGATAGGCCTTAGCTCCCAGTTGTTTGGTGAGACTGTCAACATCCTTTTCTTTGTCTCCGATCTCGGATTTTAGCTTGGCAACCTGGACCATCCCTTTTGCCTCATCGGCGACTTTCTCTAGTCCCTCTTGGGTAACTTTCTTGATTCTTTCTCCCAGCTCATCTAGTCTTTTTCTCCAGTCCTTCAGTTCATCACCTGCCCTTTCTATCCCTTCTTGAGTCCGGACCGCAGCCTTGTCGGTCAGTTTATCTAGCTTCTCTCCCAGTTCTTGAAATCTTACCATTCACTTGCCTCCTTCCTAGCTTATAGCTTCTCTTGTAATTATTCCTCTTTAAGTTTTCAAAATATGCTATATCCTACGTATGAGCTTTATGTACTTATTTCATTCCGTCTTGGGCCAGGGTCTACCTATATCACTATATGCTTTATCTATCTTATAAATAAGTTCCTTAAACTCAGTCCAGTTATTATCAAAGAGATATAATGCTATTCCTATTCTTCAGTTCCGAAGAGGTATCCTTGACTAAGGTTATTGTTCTATAAACTTTTCAGCCAGCACATATCCGTCTTGTAAGTCTTCGAAGGTAATGGCTCTTTTTTTTGGAGTCGGCTTTAGAAAAAGCGTAGCCTTGAGCAATAATATTCCGTTGAGTGCTTGTTTTTACAATAACTATGTTGTTCCAGTCTTTGCTCCAGCTTCGATACCTTTGTGCCGACTAACAACCCTACGGTTAAGACGGAAACTGCCAGAAAAAGAACAGCAATCATTATGCCCAGTGCGCTCCAATTTACCTTCATTTCTATTCCTCCTTGGATTTGCTGGCTCGAACAATTTTGAACTCATCTTCTTCCAAAAGAGAGGGGATAAGGTGATGGTTATCGGATAGCTCAATCCTCCCTATTTTTTTCTGTTCGGTTTGTTTCGCTTTCATTGCCGCCCTCTTATTTAATACCTTACTTCATAATATAATACGCCTAATTGTTTCTTCGTAAAACCCCCTCCTGGAATAAGCTATTGGACTATATTCTATATATAATCAAAGCCAGAAGGATACATTTTGAGAGGTACTACCGCTACTGATGTAATCGTAAATCAATGCCCCACGTGTCAATAGAAGCCCAGTCAAGAGGTCACAACCTATAAATGACATAATCCTCATTGGAGAGAAACAAGCCTCTTATTTTGGCTAATCTAGCGTCTAATATTATTCCTATTTCTTAACTACAAAAAGATACGCTATGTCGACTCAAAGATAATCTATTGTATTATTATGAATAGAGGCATTAAATCTTATTGTTGATTTGACTTGGGAATTATTAGTTTGATGGGAAAGTAATGTGATATACTTTAACCTGGAAGGAATTAAGGTCTCATATTGATTGCCCACAAGCTACTCCATTATAGCATACTGCCAACCTAAGAAAACCTTTCTAAGGTTCTATATATAGCATAAATAGAGAGTTTGTCAAATTTTGAGGGGCAATAAAGTCTTCCATAGGCCGTTTGCGTTCTATTGGTACCATGATGAATTACTATTAGGACTCTTGAAGGTGAGCTGTCAATAAGCAGGTAGTCCTACAAGCAACAAAAATAGGTATAGTCAGTAGCCATCGAGTTTTCGACCTCCTAAAAGTCAGGCATTCGAGGAACGCAACCTGAGCATTTATCGCACCTGAACTTTCTCTCTAGAGAGAAAAGAAAATACGAGCTCCAAAAGTAATGAAGCCTGGATCTATATCCAGGGAGAAAACAGGTGATTCATATTGAGCATCTAGACTAAGAGATAGAGCTCCCAATCCTATCTCCCAACCTGCCTGTAAAATATAGGCCAGGTTAGACCATTCGGGTGTCCCTGAAGTCCAGCGAATGTAAGTTTTTTGCACTCCCACTCCTCCATATATTCCGCTTCCCAGGATATCCACAAGAAAAGAGATGCGTGGGCTGAGGGTAAGGGAGATATCAACTCCTGGATTAGGGCGGTAATCAAGACTACCATCTAACATAAACCAGGCAGCTTTGGCTCGAACTGATGCTATATAGGATAAATGGCTCTTGTCAAAGCTGGAAATATCGATGTCTTTAAGTGCCATATTATAGTGAGTTCCCAGACCTACGCCTATTTTCCCCGATGCCGCAGAATAGGCTAAACCTATTATTAATACTATCATCGCCATCAATAAGCCAATCCTTTTCACCATAGTCTGCCTCCTGGCTTAATCTTCACTGTAGATGAAGATTATGATTTTAGTTTCCGTAGTCTCGTGATGAATATTACATTATTTTCTTAAGAAACGCTCTTTTAAAAACAGGAAAAGGGCTCGCAATCTCCTTATAGCCCCCTCTTGACAGACGGGGAGCCATTTACCTTTGACCTGCTCATTAGTATACCATTTGTTAGGTTAAAGTCAACGGAACGATGGTCTCGTGTTAATTAAGTTTTAAAACTGGAGTAATTAAAGTTTAAAAGTGGAGTTTATCCACAGGTCTTTCTCAAAGTAAATTGTGTATACTATCCTTCTTCTCAGAAATAATGTGAAGGAGGATAGATTATGGATAAACAGCTGCACAAGAGGTTCTCTGCTGAAGAGGTAAAGGCGCTTTTTCGAAAGTATCTGTATGAAGGAATAGAACTCATTTATGTTCTGGAGACATTAAAGATCAAGAAGAGTAGGTTTTTTAGTCTGCTCAAAGAGTATGCGAGAGACCCTAATAATTTTTCCCTTCAGTATAAAAGAAAAAGTGCAACCCGAAGAATAAGCGCAGATGTAGAAAGGAGCATTATCAAAGAGTTAAAGGAAGAAAAAAAGCTGATCGAGGATAAGGATATTTCCACTACATCTTACAACTATAGCTACGTTAAAGATCGGATTTACGAAAACTACAAACAGAAAGTATCTTTACCTACAATAATTAACAGAGCAAAGAAAGAAGGTCTCTATAGACCAAGAAAGAAAGAGAGAAGATCTCATGACCGAGAGGTTCATTCAAACTACATTGGAGAGCTTATTCAGCACGACTCCTCATACCATAAGTTCTCCCCTTATGCCGATAAGAAATGGTATCTGATTACGACTCTAGATGATTACAGTAGACTCCTTCTCTATGCTAAATTAATAGAGAAAGAAACCTCCTGGCAGCACATCCTTGCCCTTCAGGATGTTTTCTTAATCTGGGGGTTTCCTTTCTCCTATTATGTGGATTCTCACTCTATCTTTCGCTTTGTCCAGGGAAGAGATAGTATGTGGAGAAAGCACTACCTTGTAACTGACGAGGTAGATACTCAATGGAAAATGGTGATTGAGGATTGTAAAGTGAAGCCCATCTATGCCCTCTCACCACAGGCTAGAGGAAAAATAGAGCGTCCCTACCGCTGGCAGCAGGATAGAGTTGTAAGAGGCTGTGCCAGAGAAGGAATAAAGACGATTGAGGAAGCAGAAGAGGTACTAGAGAAGGAAATAACAAGATACAACTACCATCAGGTTCATAGTACTACCGGAGAGGTTCCTATCATACGATTTGAAAGAGCAATGAAGGAGAAGAAATCCTTATTCAGAGAGTTTGAGATACCTTCCCCCTATACCTCAGTAAAAGATATCTTTTGCCTAAGAGTGAAAAGAACAGTAAATCCCTATCACAAAATCTCACTGGATAAACTCACATTCACAGTACATAAGGCACCTCTTCGCAAAGAGGTTCAGCTGCGTATCACTCTAGATGAGAACACAGGCCTGGCAGAGATCAGAATCTGGTATAAGGATATACTTACTGATGTATATCAAGTTAAGAACTCGGATCTGAATTCAGTCCACTTTTAAAACTTAATAGTCCACTTTTAAATTTTAGCTAACACGGAACGATGGTCTCGGGGAGAAGGTGGTCGGTAGTTCAAGGAACTATGCGTCCGTACCCTCCTGTACCGAATCTGCAAGTCCTTATATTAATTCTCCAGCATAACACTGCAATAGTATTGCTCTCCAAGTTTTGAAAATATATTATGTAGTATGTGTAAGGTTCTATAAGTTGCTTTATCGTGCGGCGGGCACTGCTCTCCAGGGCTATGCACAATAGCTAATAGTAGGTTGAACGGGCAAATCACAGGTGCAGGCTCACTGTGTTTAGGAGTGAATGGGTTAGCTAATGGCGTGCTCAGACCACAATCGAGGAGTATTCTCGGATGATACCGCTGATCCCGTTGCCCAGCAAAAAGTTGCGAAACTCGTCCAATGAGGGGAGGCATCGTGAGGAATAGAACCCTAGGTTCTATTTAACTCCCAGTGGTCCTACTTAAGAGACGCCCAATGACCACGGCCAATCTCTCTTGTGACGAACTGAGTTTCAGTTCAATATTAAATGCGTATTTAATCTTGGTTGTTAGATCGATAGATTCTAACTTCCTCGAGGAGTCTGAGTCGTTTAACCTCATCAATCCTCATCCCACCGTATTCTCTTCGCTAGCGGTAATGAGTCTGTTCTGTTACCCCTATTTTCCTGCTAACTTCACCTATCGTTGACCCCTGACTGACAAGAACTTCTACTTCCCTGAGCTTGTTGATTATTTTCTCTGGCGTGTAACCTCTTCTGGCCATCTAAATCCCCCCCTTTTCTTGGTCACATTCTAACGCAATAACTGGACCGATCCTAGGGGGGCAGGTCAGTATATGTCAGATATATCTATTTATCTATTTACCTTTATGACCGCTGCTCCCCCTACTCCCCACCATAGAGAGATAAAGTCCTCATCAATATAGATAAAGCTAGCATTATTATGTAACTAGCTCCAACACAGCTTTCTATCTTTGTCATAATAGAACTAGCACTAGTAGCTGATTATAGTAATAGTTTATGTAATTAGCGTTGATACGATTTTGTATGTTTATCATCACAGGACGACTGTTAGTGACAGACCACAACAATACTCTCTCTAATTAGTTTTTATCAATGGTTTGCTCATTCTTCATCTACCTAACTTGCATTGGTAATGCAAGTCCTCTTTGGTGCATTATAGTCAGAACAAGCGCTATCTGCTCTCTCAACATTTTGATTTGCTCACGAATTGGCTTCGACGCTATTGCTCGACCTAGTGCCTCTCCAAATCTGGCTATGTTTCTCATCGTTTGTCTTCGCGCCCAGTTTCCTCGATAGAAGGGCACTGGTTCACTTAGCGGCCCCTCGTATTTTCGCAGATCATCCAATGCTTCTTGTAGGTCAACATCAAGCTGATAATATTCTGCAATAAGTTCATTATCAGTTAAGTTTCTACAATAAGCCTCATACTGCTCTAGGTATCCCTCTAGGGTTACGCTTCCAGTTTGGAGGGTCGGAGACTGGCTAACAACAACAGCAGCAGCTATAAGAGTAATAATAATTAGAAATATCATAACTCCCCCTGCATACGGGTACACTAAAGTCACCCCCTTTCTTTGTATCGTTCAAGAGCCATCTATCCCACAACTGACTCGATAAAATTAGCTCGATAGAGAAGTCTTGATTTTACCCAGGTCATATAGTTATCTAGCACTGATAAAGTGCCTGTATGAAGCTCTATGAGCGTCTTTTTCCCTTATCGATGAGCATAATTCTTAATATGACCCGATTTTTCAAAATTTGTTATATCGTATCTGTCAGATATATCTATTTATCTATTTACCTTTATGACCGCTGCTCCCCCCCCCTCCCCCGATCAACCTATCTCATTATAAGCCTTGTCTATCTTATCAATGAGTTCCTTAAACTCAATCCAATTATTATCAAAGAGATATAATCTGAATCCCCTTTTTGCTTACGTCACCTCTTTGTTGTTAGCATTGCTTTCGCAGGCAGTACTATGGCAACCAAGAAGAGAACAAATCCTATTATGTTGAAAACTAGCATATCTTTTGCTCCTATGATGACACTAAAGGGCAACATGAAACCCCATGCGATTACTCCTACTGTAAGGGCAGTCCACCAAGACCAAGCTTCAGCTTTACGGTAGGGATAAGAGGCTATGAAGACCTTCAATATCCCAATAAGGAGTACCATGCAACCTAAGGCTCTGTACACTAGTTCGACAAAACTGCCTGTCTTAGCATTTGCTTCCGTGAACTCCGCCCAGACAGCACCTGTAAAGGACTCAAACTCCCCCTTGGCAAACTCCCTGGGCATCACTAGCATAAGAAAACCAAGTACCACCATGTAGATTCCATACGCCAAATAGACCTTCCACGCAATACTTACAGACCGTTTTCCCATCTTCCTACCTCCTATTCAACTTATATTTTTCACCAAAATCTAACTTCTCATTATCTATAAGAGAATCAATAAAGTCCTGATTATCGGATAACTTAATTCTTATTTCTGGCAAGACTCTTTTTCCTCCTTTTTCACTAATGCCTGAATTAAGCTTGCTTCGCAATGCTTTTGGCAATTATGATAATCGCAATCACTGCAACAATAGTAACCACAACTGCATAGATTAACATCGCCAGAATAGTATCGGGATCTCCAAAGACCTTGGCAAAAATAGCCCGAATAGCTCCATTCCAGGCCAGGGCCGCCACTAAACCAAAAGCTGCTGTCAACAGTGCTGCAATCTTTTCCCGAACCAGTTTTGCCACTTCGGTCTTCTTTCTTTCTGATTCCTTGCTCATACTCCTTCTCCTTTACTCTGAGTTTTTGAAATATCTTTCATCCTAAATCTGCGTGATCCTTATTTCCTTCCTAGTCTCTTAGGCATTGCGCTTCAGGGTCAAATTACTCTATCACAAGTCTTACCTACCTTATTAATGAGCTTCTAAACTCAGTCCAGTTATTATGCAACAGATTAAGATAGTTCTCCTTCTACTCCTTCTTCTTCACTTGCTTTGGGGCATCCTCGCTTTAAACACAAAGCTAGTTAGGAGTTCAATAAGAAGACCAAAAGCTAATCCAGTGACAATCGTCCAAAGAACGTCCATCAATCCCTTCTCTACCCAGATTGCTGTGAAAACGGAGGGAATTCGGAATATCAGTCCCATGATAAGGCCATGGAGAAACCAGCTGATTTTCCAAGCACTGATCCCGATAGCAAAGCCCATTACCGCAGTTCCCGTAATTATCGCCAGGATTCCTGACCATGGTACAGGACCGCTTAGACCACACAAGAGCCAGGAGATGACTCCAAATACCAGCCCCCAAAAGGTAGCTATTCCCACTCTTTTGCCACTTGCCATTTATTCTCACCTCCTTTCCTAGCTTGCAGTTGCTACGTTCGCTAATATCCGTTAAACTGAGGAAGCTCATCACTTATTGGAAATTACCTTTCATACTTCGACTGCTGTGGATTTCGACACTGCTCCCTCTTAGCTTATCTCACTGTAAGCCCTATCTACCCTATCAATAAGTTTCTTAAACTCCATCCAATTATTATCAAAAAGATAAAATCTAAAACCTTTTTTTGTAGCTCCTGTATAACTATCAGTCTCAACGAATATCCTTAAGTCTAGCTTCTCATTATCAATAAGAGAAGCAACAAGGTCTTGACTATCAGATAGCTTAATTCTTCCTATCTCTTTTTGTTCGGTTTGATTTATTCTACTCATTATGTTTACCTCTCAGCTTCTTTATGAATTAGTGCTTTAGAAGTAGAGAGAAAGCTCATAAACTAATTAAAATCTATCAATGATATTTTCCTCATTTAGCAAATTAAAGCCTCTTATTTTGGCTAATTTAGCTCACATCAAGACTTTCTGGCTAGCATTGTTTTCGCAGGTAGCACTATGGCAACCAAGAAGAGAACAAATCCTATTATGTTGAAAACTAGCATATCTTTTGCTCCTATGATGACACTAAAGGGCAACATGAAACCCCATGCGATTACTCCTACTGTAAGGGCAGTCCACCAAGACCAAGCTTCAGCTTTACGGTAGGGATAAGAGGCTATGAAGACCTTCAATATCCCAATAAGGAGTACCATGCAACCTAAGGCTCTGTACACTAGTTCGACAAAACTGCCTGTCTTAGCATTTGCTTCCGTGAACTCCGCCCAGACAGCACCTGTAAAGGACTCAAACTCCCCCTTGGCAAACTCCCTGGGCATCACTAGCATAAGAAAACCAAGTACCACCATGTAGATTCCATACGCCAAATAGACCTTCCACGCAATACTTACAGACCGTTTTCCCATATTCCTGCCTCCTATCTAACTTATATTTTTTGCCAAGATCTAGCTTCTCATTATCTACCAGGGAAGCAACAAGGTCCTGAGCATCGGATAGTTTAATCCGTTCTATTTTCGGCACCCACGTAGAGTAACCTGTCTAAGTTGACAGTATATCTCAGACTTTTACTTTTCAGTTTCTGAAACTTGTTATTTGAGCGGTCTTTTTGTCCGCATTCTGGGTGATGTGTATGATGGTCTACTGCTGGGGACAGTACGGTCATGAATTGTTGATTTGGGAACACCCAAACGTTTTGCTATCGCTCTAATGGATAATCCTTCATCTCTCAGTCTTTGAGCCTCTTTCCAAACAATGGATAATCCTTCATCTTTCAGTCTTTGGGCCTCTTTCCAAGTGTTGATTTCGCCCTTGTTTTCGCTCAAGATACCCGTAGAGACCTTTTTCTCTGATGTTTTTGTAGATCCTTGGCCGGCTTGCACTATCTCATTTTTTATTCTCTCATCCAGAACTTTGTCCACCCACTCTGTATTAGGATACTTACTAACAATCTTACCCATTAGCTTGCGTTTTTTCCCTTGATTCTCTTCTTGCATCGCTAGCATAAAAAGCCTTTCGGCTTTGCTCTCTCTTTTAGAGGCCCTCCCTAGCCAAAAACCAACTATGCAACCGGTTATTCCTGCCAACATTACCCCCACTAGCAATTCAGCGGATGGTTTGGCATAACGAGAAACCATTATTCCAAGAACTACCCCGATGGCAAGCGATAAGACAGTCAATAAGAGGCTTGTCCGTTTACTTTTTCTAGAAGGGCGCTCAATCCTCTTGCCCGTTTCTTCCTCTGAAATTACATGCATTACCTTCTCGGCCATTTCCTTACTTGATCCCCTATAGATTAGTATCTTGAAGAACAAATATGAGCCTCAAAGAGAAAGCCGAAGCCTATCAATGCACAAAATATCCTCACTGAAGAATTGAAGCTTCCCATTTTTGGCTAATCTAGCGTCTAATATTATTCCTATTTCTTCACCACGAAAAGATACACTATATCAACTCAAAGATAATCTACTGCACTATCATAAATAAAAGCATTAAATCCTATTATTGATTTGAATTCGGTATTATTTGTTTGATGGGAAAGTAATGTGATATACTTTAGCCTGGAAGGAACTAAGGTCTCATGTTGATTGCCCATAAGCTACTCCTTAATGATAGGGATGCTTAGGGATAATCCACTAATAATGTAAGAAAAGCTTTGTAATATTGTACGCATAGCATAAATGGAGAGTTTGTCAAATTTGAAGGATTTTGTTATAGTGATAGTGATACAAAACAAGATTAAAGAGTGCTGAGATTTGGCTTACACCGCATCCGAAGATATTCTTATTCCGAAAGAATTACTTTCGTCCCGCATAATTATTTGTGACACCTATTAAGCTCTTTCAGAGAAAGTAAGAAAGCAGAAACGGTATAGGTCTTCTTGAAAAGACTGTCCGAGAGAATGGGCTTGACCATTTTAATCATATTCTGGGTATCGATCGTTATTTCCCCAATGGTAGCAGGTCATAACTTTGTGATGATACCTTGAGTTACAATGAATCGGGGCACAGCACGTTTGCATTTCTGGGGGGAAAAATGAGTTGGCCGAATTCATCAATCATCACGGATGACTTATTCCTAGATCTAGAACTCATAATGCATGACAGAATAAGACCGTCGCTGCAAGGAATGTTCAACCTTAACGAAATTGTAGAACTAGTTGTTTTAAAAGAAAATCTGTTGATAACATCGTTGGACTTTATCATACTCGTAAACGCTCTGAACGAGGACAAATCTGGCGAATTGGAAAAAATGACGGGAGATGACTGGGTACAGGAACTCGTTAATCCTGGCAAAGGCAATCTTAGGAAGCCAATAATTCTGTCTTTACTCGATGAAGAAGGAATTTTAGTTTACGATACAGGTGAGGCCCAGAACAAGGAATATAAAGAGCTTGGAAAGACTTTATGGGGCCACTTCAAAAAGGGAGAGTGGTCAATAAAAACACCCGTCATGTCAGCAAGCAATATAGAGAAACGAGAGGAATTAGAATTGGGTTATGTCAAAGGATTCAATAAGTCCTTTAAATACGTTTCTTCAGATCCTTTGTACTGGAAAATGGCAATCCTCGGAGCGTCTTATGTGAAATATAAGAAACAATTTGGACCTGGTCTTAGTTGGGTATATGAATTCTATGAACAAGTACAACCATATACTGACTTTGCCAAGAGAAACAATTTGGGATTCAGCGACACCATTCTTATGCACCCATTCGTCTCTTTAAGCTACCAGCCATCAGTGAATTTCATCGAGATCTTTTATCGTAACCTCAAAGACCTTAGAAATGAACAAATACAGGAAGTGCTGGAATTACAGCAACCATGGACGTACCATTTGCCACCGTTAACCTCCATTTTGCTGCAGAGATGTAAGAGTCGAGATGATCTACCTATCGAGCTGATCAAGCTTCGAAGAGAGTTCAGATTTCTGAGAGAGTCTCTGGCCAAGTACCAAAGAGAATTTGAGGAGGCTCAAACGATAAGAGAGAAAATGGACCTAAAGAGAGACTTTCAAACTTCAATGGACCTATTTGCCCGTAAAACCAGGGGAAGGAGGAAAAGAATAGCGAAAATACTCATGGATTTTGCTATCGGTCAATCGGATGCTTTGATTCGTAAAGATTTTAGTGGACCCATTTCAGTAATCATAGGGAAATTCGCTGACTACCTCTATAGCAAGAGGATATGTCCCTGGATGAACACTTTCTTAGACTTGTATGATAGATCCCTTAGGATAGGGCCTGAGGCCACCGATTACGAGAAGATCTTTGGTAAAGTGAATTTTAACTATTCGAGTGAATTCCAGTTATTTGCACAAAATTCACAGAAGTTCTTGGAATTACACAAGAAGCATACTAGGAAATAAGACCCTTTAGCCACGTAATGCTTAAAGACTGGATCTTATTGATAGGATATGCACCTTGTCGTTACTTTGACAACTGCCCACAGTCTCGAATTGTTCGATTTGTGTTGATTTAGTCCAGGCAGCTCTGAATACATCAAGAAAAAAGCATGAAAGCAAATATTCGCCAAGTGATACCCGTGAAGGATTGGACGCTCCAACCAGATTAGCAGATACTGGTATTGGTTACTCAACCCCCCAACTAATCTTACTCCCCAAGTTTTCAAAACACATTATATAGTGTTAGTGAGGTTTCATAGAATGTTTTATCGTGATTTGGGCACTGGTCCCCTTAGGTCCTACACACCATAACGAATAGTGTGCTGAGCGGGCACATTATAGGCACAGACTCAACTGTGCTTGAGGGTGCGGACTGGTGCAGGCTTAGACCACAATTGAGGAATATTCTTGAACGATATCGCTGATCTCGTTGTCTAGCAAAAAGTTGCGAAACTCGTCCAGTGAGGGGAGCCAACTTATCCCAATATTGATAACAGGATTGTTTGTGAGGTAATATTGTGAGGAGAACTATACGCTCAAGTTCTATGAGAAGGAACAGAATATCATGAGTAGTTACAAAGAGATAGGCGTAAAGCTCATAAAAGATTTAGAAAAAAAACGAAAAAGCAAAATAATTGTTTACTTTACAGGCGATAGACAGCCTTTTGGTTCAAGAATCGCCGAAGATGCTGTTAGATCTCTATATGAGCATCTACTGAATTTAGACTTTGACGAAAAAAGAAAAATTGTTGACTTGTTTGTTTATAGCAGAGGAGGGGATGTAAGCGTACCTTGGAGAATTACTAGTATGGTTAGAGAATTCTGCGGATAATTTAACGTTTTAGTTCCCTACAAAGCACAAAGTGCAGCTACACTACTTTCATTAGGTGCCGATAATATAATTATGAGTAGAAAAGCGGAGTTAGGACCCATTGATCCTACTTTAGTTAAGGCTACTATGGGTGAAGGGGCATTACCACAACAAGAGATTTCGGTCGAAGATGTTAACTCTTTTATTTCATTCATTAGAGAAAAAGCAAATATTAACGATCAGTCAGCTTTGGCTCAAGTAGTTGGAACTTTGATAAACCAAATTAGCCTCTTGACACTGGGTACTGTAAATAGGCAGAACTCCCGTATACGGCTAGTAGCAAGGAAACTCCTAACTTCCCGTAAAGAAAAAATCAGTGCTATCGTAGAAACGCTCACAGAAAAAATATACTCGCATGGACATGCTATTGGAAGGAAAGAAGCAAAAGATATCGGTCTCCCTACAGTTTTCCCTGACGATAAGGTAGAAGACTTAATTTGGCAAATATTTTTAAAATATGAGGATTTCCTAAAATTGAATGATCCAATTTATCCGGAAATTGAGTTAGGAGAAGATGAAAATAGGATTTTGCAAGATATGCCTGTAGCTCTGATAGAAAGTGTCAAGAAATTACATATCTATAAGACAAAAATCGAATTAAAGAAGAATCGAAAAGTACCTCCTTCCCCTCAGATTAATCTCAATCTAAACTTACAGCTTCCCCCAGGTATCCAACCAGCTCAAATTCCTCAACAATCTCAATAGATTTTACAACAATTGATTACACGGATTTCTCAAGACGTAACTCGAATGGTTCAGCAAGAAATAGTCAGGCAATCTCCAATAACAGGGATTGGGGGGAGAGCTTATGGAGGCAAATGGTATGAGGAAAAATAAGAAGAACGTTGAGGCGAAGCCCTATATTAAAGTATCTCTGAAAATACTGCCATTTGGCAGTACAAGCTATGAAACCGCGAGTTCAGGGCATCCTATGGGAAAGAAGGAACTTAAGATACCAAGATACGCTGAGTCTCTAACGACGAATATTGAGAAAGTAGAAATTTGTTATGAGAAGAATGAGGCTTATTTGGTACCAAAAACTACTAGCTGATACTCGCCGTTTGTGGAATAATATCGAGCATCAAAGATAGGATGGACGAATTAATTATTGAAATAGCAAAGAAACTCACCGACCAAATTGAGAAATTCCTCACAGCTTGCAAGGCTGAAGGTGATGTCACCATAGTTGACGTCCTTAAGCGTCTGGAAGAGTTAAAGAAGGAGACTTAGCTCCAGGTGCATAATAGACAATCTCAATCCCTCCATCCTTCACAATAACCTTCTCAATAAACTTTTTCAGGAAATTTCGTTGTTCTTGCACATTAGTTCCTATAAATACCTCCCCCATTTCCTTCCGATAAGATTCCATTGTCGATCGAGTAATATAGACAGGCTGGTATTGCGAGTTCAGCCTCTCATAGTAGGCGATTTCTTCCTGCATACTATCCCTTTGGATTCTTAGTTCTGGCAAATCTTGATAGCTTCCATACCAGGATTGCTTGAAAAGGTGGGAATTTTTTCTTGGTCTCAGCAATCATCTCCAGAAATGCTGGTCTGTTTATTGATAAAGCACTTTCTCCTTGGTCCACATATTCTTTGACTACTTCCATATTATATTTAAGAGCATATTCGTGGAGTAATCTTAATTGGGAAGGGATGCTATTATTCTTTTCTGCTTGCTGATCAGAAGAAACTCTAGCGTAAAGTGCAACTTTCATTTGGCTAGCACCTCCTCTGAGATTTCAAGAGGCAGTTTCTGCATCTCGTTTTCTAATTCCAATCTCCGAATCTGAATGTTTTGAGATTCTAACTTGTCTATTAAAAGCAAAGCTATTTCCTTTACCTTAACATCATACCATTGCTTCAATTCATTATTTACTCTACCATTTACTATCTCAATAATCTCATTTTCATACATTTTTTCCTCCAGAGTTTTTGACTCCGGAGGCCCCATTTGCTATATTGAAAATGCATAGGACCTCCGGGTTCTGTGTACGGGCAGTTGCTTTGTTCCTTTTGCTAGGCTTGGCAGCTGCCCCCTATTTCAATATCAAGCGAGTTTCTAACTTAATACCTTCGCTCATTGAAGATACTACTCTGTTCGACCCGATAAGCATTGGAATTATTACCGCAATAGCCTTGGCCAGTTTCCATTTATCCAACTCACTCATACGTTTTCTTTCCAAGGATAAAACAATCATGGCTCTTTCACCCCCTTTTCCGTGTATCACTACGGTTATATTATCTATGCTTTTACTAATACATTATACTACATAACTAATACTTTGTCAAGGGCTTTTTTACCATTTTAGCAATATTTTCTACTATTCCACTTGACAAATATCCTACTTGAATGATATACTTTTTAATAAAAAGAGAGGACACTATGCCTATAAAAGTTCATTTAGGAAGATTATTAGGTGAGCGGAAACTTCGCGCCTCGGAAGTCGCCAGAAAAACCGGAATAAACAAGAACACTCTTTCATCCCTGTATAATGAGAAGATTTCAGGAATGAGGTTTGATACCCTGGAAAAGCTCTGTAAATTTCTAAATTGCTCTATTGGTGAATTAATTGAGTATGTTCCGGATGAGAAATAGACTCTTAGTGGATTTCAGATCAACAGAAAAGGAATATCAGATCAAATGAGTCCAAAGAGCCAAGAAGGCCACAGGGGGAGATTACGAGAGAAATTTATAAAATCTGGCATTTCAGGATTTCATGATTATGAGATAATCGAATTGCTATTAACCCTGGGAACACCTCGAAAAGACTGCAAGCAAGAAGCAAAAGAAGCTATGAAACGGTTTAAAACGCTTCGGGGTGTCCTTGAAGCATCTACAGATGAACTTCAGGAGATCAAGGGGATTGGACCTCATAATGTCTTCGGTATAAAGCTATTTCAAGAGATATCGGAACGATATTTAAAGGAGAGAATTATTGGGAAAAAGATCCAGTTAAAATCTTCGAAAGAAGTCTATGATTATTTGTTCCAATCAATGCAAAAAGATAAAAAAGAAGTTTTCAAAGTAATGTTTTTAGATGGAAGAAATAAACTGATCGACGTCGAGAATCTATTTGAGGGAAGTTTAACTTCTAGTGTTGTTTATTCTCGAGAAATAATGAAAAGGGCAATCAAATATAATGCAGCTAGTTTAATCTTTGTCCATAATCATCCCTCAGGTGATCCGGATCCCTCCCCGAGTGATAAGGATATAACAAAAGAGCTTCTCTTTGCAGGTAACCTTATGCAGATTAAAGCTCTGGATCACATTATAATAGGTGATAATAGATACTTTAGTTTTGCCGATGAGGGGTTGATTGAAGAATATAATCTTAATTTTTTGAGCTTGAAGAGAGGGACGAATGTTTAAACCAAACTTTAGAATAACTAATAAAATGATCAATCATATTGTAGATATCGCTGCTGCCAGAGAATTGATTCTCAATGCCTCACTTCTTCCACGATGGGAAGTGAAACTACGCAAAGAGGCAGTTGTCAAAATGGCTCATCATTCTACAAGCATAGAAGGTAATCCCTTAACTTTAGAACAGGTAAAGAATTTGCTTGCTGGGAAGGAAATAGCTGCCTGGGAGAAGGATAAAAGAGAGGTAATAAACTATGTCAAGGTGCTTGAATATATTGATAGGCTTGGTGAGGAAGGAGTCAAACATATCAGCGAGGAGACTATTCTCAAGATACATCAGCTTGCCACACAGGGCATTTTGACTGAGAATGAGTCAGGATGCTATCGAAAGGTACCTGTTGCGGTTGTGGATGGGTATGGGAGAGTTATCTTTCAACCACCCCCTAAAAATAGAGTTCCGGATCTTATGAAGGATTTTACCTTGTGGTTAAACAGTAATCAGGCACATGAATTATACCCTGTATTATTAAATGGGATTTCTCATTACGAGTTCGTTAGAATTCACCCCTTCGTAGATGGAAACGGAAGGACTGCAAGAGCGTTAGCTACGCTAATTCTCTACTTGAAAGGTTTTGATACCAAAAGGTTCTTTGCCCTTGACGATTATTACAATGAAGATAGAGGGAGATATTATGCTGCAC
>CAZQMG010000005.1:0-31372 GCA_964594375.1 uncultured Clostridia bacterium
TTCTCAGAAGAGTCAGAAACATGCCCTATAGTAAGAACAAGGTCGCGTATCTGCAACTTATGAGCAAGGCTCAATTGAGATTGAAATATTTTTTCCATCAAATCACCTTGCAAGCTATCCACCTCTTTTTCCGCTCTTTGCACCTTATGGGTAGAAGAGAGTGCGGTTGAGCGTTCTTTGGATAGCATAGCAAACGCTTCTTGAAAAAAAATAAAGGCCTGCTGACTCTTTTCTACAATCCTTTTTATTTCTTCACTCCAGGAAGGTAGAATGACCGGATTCTCTATTTTAAGAAAATCAACACCCCTTTCTGCATCATCAGCAATATTGTCTGTAAGCTCCAAAAGGTCCAAAAGGTCCTCGCGAAATACCGGAAGATAGGCCCCCTCGTAGAGAATGAGTTGTGCCTCCCTGCGTACATCATCCGCCTTGCTTTCCAACTCAATGGTGACCAGGGTTTTGGCTTGAAAATCCTCTTTATTCTCCTCCAGATAGCAAAAGAAAGCTTCTTTCCAAGAATTTACTGCCTCGCCAACGATCTGCACATGCTTTTGAATGAGTTCCTGGACTTTGGTCTCTTTTTTAAAAAGCATTTTTTATTTCTCCTCCCTAGCTTCTTCTATTTTCTCTTACCCAGCGGGCATACTCCTTGATGCCTTCTTCTACGCTGTAGCGGGGATGAAATCCTAGCTCTTTTTTGGCAATAGATATATCCAGGGTTTCTCCCCGAGGAAAAAGCTTTCCCGGACCTATCTTTACTGATGTAGGTTTATCACTATATTTTTGAGCCAGGCGGACCATCTCTAGAAAAAAGACTGGTTCTTCGGAACAGATGTTTACTGTTTTGTATTTGGGATTCTCCGCTTGATAGAGGAGATAAGTTCCCCGGGCAATATCTTCAACATAGGTAAAGCCCAGTCTTTGGTCGGCACCCTTTTCTAGTTTTAGATTTGGAAGACTCTCCAGCGGCCCCAGAAGACTCTTGAAGAGCTGAGTTTGCTCTGAGGGAAGTCTTCCTGGACCAAAGAAAAAATATGGGCGGGCAATCCTAAAGTCAAGACCGAAATGATTCTCATACTGCTTGCCAATGAGCTCGCTAGCTGCCTTGCTTGCTCCATATAAATCACCCGGATGAAGAGGATGGGTCAGTTCACCGGGTCTATCTTTTGTTTCCCCATATACTGCCCCTGAACTTACATAGAGAAATTTCTTAATCTCAAAGAGTCTTGCCAGCTCAAGCATATTAATTGTTCCTCTCAGGTTTAGATCAAGACCATAATAAGGATTACCGTAAAAAGAAGGGTCAGCCGTCATAGCTACAGTATGGATAACTCCCTCAATTTTACCCTTATATTGGATGAATATTTCCACTAATTTAGAAAAATTAAGTACATCGGCCCGAACAAAGGTAATTTTACTCTTTACTTGTTTCAGATAATCAAGATCTTTGTCTATTGTGTCAAGAGCTATAACTTCCTTGCCCTGGCTGGCAAATTGATAGGCGAGCCAGGATCCTAATTGTCCATAACCTCCGGTAATGAGAACAGCCATTATTGGCCTCCTTTCAGCTGGTGAATCGTGAATCGAAAAAATCACTCTTCTGGAATCAATAAGACTTTGCAACCCTCTCCTGAGAGCGCTGTTTTGAAAGCCTTCTCAAAATCGCCCAGAGAGAAACGATGAGTAATTATCGGCTCTATATTCAATTCGCCTGAAGATAAAATGCGCTCTGTTTTATTCCAGGTATCCCACAATTCTCGCCCAAATAAGCCCATAATTTGAACCTCTCTAAAGACAATATCTGAAGATGGTCTAAGAGATAGAGGATTATCCGTCTGGCCAAGAACAATTATTTTGCCTCCCAGCCGTACATACTTGAAAGCTTCTTTCAAAGCTTCAATATTGCCAGAAGCCTCAATTATCACTCCAGCTCCTCTACCATAATTTTTAGTTATATCTTTAATTTTTTCCACTACTGAGTTTGTTTTGGGATCAATAAGATGAGTCGCTCCCATTTGTCTGGCGATGCTTAGTCTTTTCTCATTAATGTCTATAGCAATAATTATCTTTGCCCCCATTATCTTAGAGATACCGATGGCAAACTGCCCAATGGGGCCAGAACCTATAACTACTACTGCCTCTTCTTCAACCTCTCCTTTTTCGACTGCCCGCAAAGGAATTCCCATAGGCTCCAGAAGAGAGCCATAATCAAAAGATATATTATCGGGAATCTTTCGGACAGACACCTCGGGAATGAGAGAATATTCAGCAAAACAGCCATTTATGGTATGTCCGAAAAGCTCCATATTTTCACAGGTATGGGAACGATTATGCTGACATTGCCAACAAATCCCACAGGGAGCATGCGTTTCTCCTGCTACTTTATCCCCTATTATTATCCCTCTAACTTCTCTGCCCACCTCTACTACCTCACCACAGCATTCATGGCCGGGAATAAAGGGAAGAGACTTAATTATACTCTCGCACCAGGGCAGC
Organism: uncultured Clostridia bacterium; assembly: GCA_964594375.1. Lineage (GTDB taxonomy): Bacteria > Aerophobota > Aerophobia > Aerophobales > AE-B3A > AE-B3A. The sequence continues at coordinate 2,497 of CAZQMG010000005.1, forward strand.
CACTTATAAATCTTTAAATCCGAGCCACATATGGCAGCAGCTTTAATCTTTACCAGCACGTCTTTCTTGCCTACTTCAGGTAGAGGAAAATCCTGATATGCAAGACCTACCTCTCTTTTAATCTTAACAACTGCTTTCATCTTCTCTCCTTTGTCATTGTGAGCCTGTCGAAGGCAGGCGTGAGATTGCTTCGGGACTTTGTCCCTCGTAATGACAGGCAAAGAATCTCGCATTTTTTAGAGAACGTCCCCTATTACAATTCTATTCTATCTTCTCATTGCTGCTTTGTCAAACCGACAACGCCTTTCAAGCTCTCTATGCCTGCCCAAAATTTGACAGACACCTAGAATATCCTAAAATGAAATGCAAACGCTCAGTAAACTACATCATTGCGAGTAAAGTGAAGCAATCTCGAGATTGCGAAGCTTATTCCGACTCTGTTTTGAGATTGCTTCAGGACTTTGTCCCTCGCAATGACCACGTAGAATGTACCTCACTGAATATTTACCTGAAATATAATAGATGGACACTTAAAGGGGGGCAATCTAAGATGCCTTTGTATCGATATAAATGCACTCAATGTAAAGAGGAATTTACCCGATTAGTGAGTCTCGCTAATGGTGATAAAATCAAATGCGAAAAATGTGGCAGCCTCCGGCTGGAAAAACTTCTTCCTAAATTTGTCAGCGGCAGAACAAAAGAGGGCTCCGTAATAGGAGGAAATAGCTGCTCCACCTGTCAGGCATCAAGCTGCACTAGTTGTGGTAGATAAACGAGAATAAAATAGGAAAAGTGAAAAGATGGATTTATGGGCAAGTAGATTCAGTGAACCAATGGACAAACTGGTAAAGAAATTTACCTCCTCTATTAACATAGATAAAAAATTATATAAATATGATATAGCGGGAAGCATTGCTCATACTAAGATGCTTTCTCAGTGCAGAATTATTAAGGAAGAAGAGGCTGAAAGAATCATTCAAGCTTTAAAAGAGATAAAAAAAGATATTGAAAAAGGGAAAGTTGATTTTAGCCAAAAAGAGGATATTCACTTGGCTATAGAAGAAGAACTAATCAAAAGAGAGGGAGAGATAGGTGAAAAACTACACACCGCCAGATCTAGAAACGACCAGATAGCCCTGGATGAAAGACTCTATCTCAGAGAAGAGATAAGCGAAATTATTGATCTAATTAGCATTTTCCAGGGAACTCTCCTTGGGGTAGCCGAAAAAAATATACAGGTCATTATGCCCGGTTATACTCATCTACAATATGCTCAGCCTATTTTTTTCTCTCATCATCTTCTTGCTTATTTCTGGATGCTAGAAAGGGATAGAGAGCGGTTCAGAGATTGCTACGGGCGAGTTAATGTAATGCCCTTAGGAGCAGGAGCTCTGGCAGGAACATCTCTACCTATTGACAGAGAATATGTAGCCAAATTACTTAATTTTGCTAAAATTAGTGAAAACAGTCTGGACACAGTAAGCGATAGAGATTATATTATGGAGTTTTTGTCGGATGTCTCTCTTTTAATGATGCATCTATCTCGTCTTTCTGAGGACATTATTCTCTGGTTCTCTCCTCTCTTTTCCTTTATTGAAATAAGTGATACCTTTGCTACTGGCTCAAGCATTATGCCCCAGAAAAAAAATCCTGATGTAGCTGAACTTATCCGGGGAAAAACAGGAAGAGTCTATGGCTGCCTTGTCTCTCTTCTCACCACTATGAAGGCTCTTCCATTATCCTACAACCGAGATATGCAGGAAGATAAACTTCCTCTACTGGAAAGCATAGAAATAGTGAAAACAAGTCTAAAGCTCTACCCTAAAATGTTGGATAGAATAAAAATAAACAAAGAGAATATGAGAAAAGCAGCAGAAAGAGGATTTTTTGCTGCTACCGACTTAACTGACTATCTGGTAGAAAAAGGTGTTTCTTTTAGAAAAGCACATCAAATCATCGGAACTATAGTTAAGAAATGCCTCAAGGAAGGTAAGAGTTTAAAAGATTTAAGCTTAGAAGATTATCAAAAACATTCCCCTCTCTTCCAGAAAGATGTCTTTGAAAGAATAAAGCTGGAATCGTGTGTATTCAATAAAGAATCAGCCGGAGGAACAGGGAAGAAAAGCCTGGCCAAACAAATAAAAGAAGCCAGAAAGAAGCTGGAAATAGCTTTTAGCGGATAGCGTATGGATACTCGATCCTAAATGCTCGATGCTCGTGCCCCCTCACCTTAATCCTCTCCCCTCTAAGGAGAGGAAAGAACGACGAGGGATGGAAGTAAAATGAGTATCCAGTATCGAGCATCGAAATATGAGATACGTAATGTGCATTGCGCACCACGACATACGATATACGCAATACGAGAATAGCGCTCGTCTAAATCCAAGATGAGAGATACCAATGAATGGTGGCAAATATTTTAACTATCAAAGGGGAGAACTTTTCTGTGAGTCAACTCCAATCTCAGAAGTTGTGCAAAAGCTAGGAACTCCTCTTTATCTTTATAGCTATCACAGCTTAATTAATAACTACAGGAAGGTTAAAAGTGCCTTCGCAAAGCTCTCTCCTCTGATCTGCTATGCTTTGAAGGCTAACGGTAATCTTACTATCTCCCGGCTTTTAGCCCGGGAAGGTGTAGGATGCGACATTGTCTCAGGAGGAGAGCTTTATAAGGCTCTTCGGGCTGGGTTTTCTCCCCAGAGGATAGTCTTTGCTGGACCGGGAAAAAACGAAAAGGAGATAGAATATGCTTTGAAGGAAAATATTTTTATGTTTAATGTGGAATCGGCATCAGAACTGAAGCTCGTAGAGCAGATAGTTCAACGAATGAGTTGTACTGCCAGAATATCCCTGCGCATAAATCCTGATGTGGATGCCCAGACCCACCACTACATTACAACCGGTAAAAAGGAAAACAAATTTGGCCTTGATTTTGATGAGGCAGAAAAGCTTTATCTTAATATTAAGGATTCATCTCTACTGCAACCTGTGGGGATTCATTTTCATCTTGGCTCCCAGATAACCAGTCCTGAGCCCTATCTTGGAGCTCTGGAAAAAATCCTGGATTTCCTCGAACTACTCAAAGAAAATGGACTAAACCTAAAATATATAGACATAGGAGGAGGATTTGGCATCAGCTATGAAAAAGGAAAACCTCCTATTAACATTGAGAAGCTAGCAGAAAAAATCTATTCACCGATAAAAGATAGTGGGATGAAACTCATCCTGGAGCCAGGGAGGTTTCTGGTAGGACCGGCTGGGAGCTTAATTACCGAGGTTCTCTATAAAAAGAATAGAGGAGAAAAGACATTTATCATTGCGGACGCGGGGATGAATGATTTAATCAGGCCATCCCTTTATGGAGCCCTCCATCAGATAAAAAAGTTAAAAGAGCCTTATAATAAAGATTCTCTGGAGGTGGTAGATGTAGTAGGTCCCATCTGTGAGTCAGGAGACTTCTTTGCTAAGGATAGAAAACTTCCCCCCATCAAAGAAGGAGAATATCTAGCTATAATGGATGCAGGAGCCTATGGCTTTAGTATGAGCTCCTCTTACAATGCCCAACCAAGACCATCAGAGGTGCTAATAAAAGATGACCGCTGGTGGATAATTCGAGAAAGAGAGACTTACCCGGACCTTATTAGAGGCGAACACATACCCGATGAACTATTCTCTTCTTAAGAAAAGCTAAGGCTCTTATAAGCTATTCAGAGATAGACAAGGAGGAAAAGAGATGAAATTTCAAGGATGTTTTGTGGCCATTGTTACTCCTTTCAAGGAAGGAGAGTTAGATGAAGAGGCTTTGAGAAAGCTTATACAATTTTGTCTGGAAAAAGGAGTAGATGGAATAGTTCCTTGTGGAACAACGGGAGAATCACCCACTTTATCCTTTGGCGAGCACAAACAAGTGATTAAAATAGCCATTGAAGAAGCCAGGGGGAAAGTCCCTATAATTGCGGGAACGGGCTCTAATAATACTAGCGAGGCAGAGGAGTTAACCAAATATGCTAAAGAGACAGGCGCCGATGCTGCTCTGGTAATTACTCCCTATTATAATAAACCCACTCCCAAGGGTATGCAAGCCCATTTTAGCAAACTGGAAGCCATTGGTCTTCCCATTATCATCTATAATGTTCCTTCCCGCACCGGGATAAACATTCCTCCTGCCACTGTAGCTATATTAAGCAGACTCAAAAATATAGTAGGAATTAAGGAAGCAAGCGGAAATATGGACCAAGTTTCCAGCATTATTTCTCTCTCTGAGCCTGATTTTACTGTTCTCTCAGGAGACGATTCCCTCACCCTTCCCATCCTCTCCTTAGGTGGATGTGGGGTGATATCGGTGGTAGCCAATATTATACCAGAAGAGATACCTAGAATGATAGAAGCTTATCTTAAGGGAGATGTTAAAGAAGCCCAGAAGCTTCATTACAAAACCTATCCTTTGTGCCGGGCAATGTTTATCGAAACGAATCCTCTTCCAGTGAAAACAGCCTTAGCTCGTATGGGAATGCTCAAAAAAGAGTGGAGGCTTCCCCTGGATGGCATGCAAAAAGAGAATGAGAAAAAATTAGAAAAGGCTCTCCTCGATTATGGACTGCTCTAATTTTAGCGTTTAGCGGGTAGCGTATAGCGTTTAGTGGATACTCCTGAGTTTCGAGTTTTGACCATCTTCCTCCTTGAAACCTGAAACATTTCACATTTTACTCGCCAATCAACCACTTACTCTCCGCTATCCACTGGTATTGCGCAATACGCATCACGCATGACACAATATAAGATAATAATGAAGAGCATATATCTCGATGCATCTATTCCTTCTGCCTTTTGTGAAAAATCCCAGCCAGAAAGACGTGAGATTACCAGAAAGTGGTGGAATAATGAAATCAGCCGATATGAAGTACTGGTTTCTCGTCTCACTATTGAAGAAATAAAGGCGCTGAAAACAAAAGAAAAGAGAGAGGCTATCCTCTCTTTAATTCAAGACTTTCCTGTTTTGGAAAATTCGCCGGCAGCCGAGCGAGTAGCTAAAAAATATATTGAGGAAAAGATTATCCCTCCTAATGCCTTCAACGACGCCCTTCATCTTGCTATAACTGTAGTCAACAAAAAAGATATCCTCTTAAGCTGGGATTTTGCTCATTTAGTTAACTCAAAAGTGGAAAGAAGAGTAAACGCTTATAATCTCATCAGTGGTTATTCTCGCATAAGAATTGTGAGCCCACAAGACCTGATGAAAGAAGCAGATTAAATTGATTTCGGCATGTTCGAGATCCCTTGACTTTTGGTAAGAATATTTTATTATTACATCAAAGTAATACCCCACGAAGGAGAGAAGAATGCCCAAGATAACCAAAAAAGGACAGGTAACCATTCCTAAGAAAATAAGAGAGGCTATTGGTATCAAACCAGGTAGTGAGGTAAATTTTCAAATTCATAGGGGAGAGTGCGTATTAAAGAAAGCAGTAAGGGATGATTCCTTTAGAAAATGGGCAGGCTATCTGAAAATAAAAAAACCAACTGATAAAATTATCCAGGAGCTAAGAGGAGAATGATTGTTGCAGTAGACACCAATATCCTCATCGACATTCTAAACAAGGATGAAAGACATTTTGAATTCTCTAAGAATTTGCTCAATGAGGCTTTAAAGCGTGGAGCTTTGGTCATTAACGAGATAGTGTATGCAGAACTCGCCGGTTTGTTTAAAGAAAGAGAAAAGCTTAATGAATTCCTGAGTGATTTTGACATAGTGCTTAAACCCTCCAATGAACGAGCTCTTTGGGAAGCTGGTAAGGCCTGGGATACCTATACAGTAAGACGAGATAAGCAAATTCAATGTCCTCATTGTGCAACAAAGTTTGTTCTGAGATGTAAGAACTGCTCAGAAATTATTGCTCCTCGTCAACACATCATCAGTGATTTTTTAATCGGTGGGTATGCCAAGGTTTTAGCTGATTCTATACTCACACGAGACAGAGGATATTACAAAATTTATTTCAAGGATCTTCCACTATTCTCATATCCAGCATAGAAGAACATTTTGCTCCGAACTTGCAATTGCTCTCAAACAGCCTTTTCTCAATGAAAAGATAAACAAAATCTTGTCTAACTGTATTTGATAAAATATAATTTTCCTGTGAAATCGTTGTCCAAAAGAAACGATATGGAAATATTAAAATACCTGGTTAGTACTAGAGAGTAGGCCACCGTCACACGTTGCTACAGCTACAGAAGGATGCTTGAATAATTGGAAATAGATTTATAACTACTTTTCCCCAGGAAGCAAAAGATGCGAAAAGTGAAAGCCAGTTTAAGTGAGCTGATTGATGCCTTTGACAATTGCCAGATTGGATATGAATACTATCTGGATACAAAGACCGGTGAGCTGTTACTCGTTTCAGATGAATTTATGGATACAAATGAGACTGAAGAGATTTATGAGAGGCTGGACAGTGAGCCTGAAAGGTATTTGAGCATTCCTACAGAGAGTTCTAGAGAGGGATATCAGGATATGGTCGCCTTTACCGAGTCTTTAGAAGATGAGAATTTGAAAGAAAAATTCTGGATTGCTCTAGATGGCAGGGGTGCTTTTCGCAGGTTCAAAGATGTGCTTTTAAGCCATCCAGAAAAGAGAGAGGAGTGGTTCAAATTCCAAGATGAGAGACTGGAAAAACGTGTTATGGAATGGTTGGAAGAAAACGAGATAGAACTTATATAGAGGTTCATCTGGAAAATACAGATATTATCCACTACAGCGTAGACGAGGTATAAGAACTGAGCCGGCCTAGGCTCTTCCGTATGGTAGTTATGTTTTCTTAGAGGTGATGAGAATGAAAACAATAGGAAAGGTCCTGGTAGAATTTTTAAGGGAACAGCAAAGGAGGAATCAAAATGGAGGAGATATTAAGTAATATAAAAGAAGCTATAGAGCTATATTCAGAAATTAGAATAGGGAGATAACATGAAAAAGTTAAGTAAACTAGAACTCAGTGAAAAAGACCTAAATGCCATATACAAGCTAAAAAAAAGCTGTTAGATAGATTTCCTCGTACGCGGGTGATTCTTTATGGCTCAAAGGTAAGAGGCAATAGCGAAGAATTCTCAGACATAGACATCTTAATTCTTTTATATGAAACGTCTTATATATTTTCTTATCTGTAGAGGTTTGATTCATCAAACCCGCTAATTTTCTGGCTTCATAAATGAAGTCGCTACAAGGGATGCGCAATTATTTATGTCGTTTCATATAGATGGAGAGATAGATACTGAACTGGAAAAACAAATACTTGACATTGCTTATGATGTTGAGCTTGAATTTGATGTAGTATTTGGAGTTATGGTTGAATCAAAAGATTTCTGGAATTCCTCTTTAGCAAAAATAATACCTCTTCACCGAAACATTGATAAACAAGGAGTTTTGGTTTGAAGGAGGAAATAAAAGTTCTGGTAAAGTATAGGCTCCAAAAAACCAAAGAAACCCCCTTGTCAAAAGAGTTTGTAAGTAAAATTGAAGAGATTGCTTTGAAGATTCTGGAAAGAGCCTAGTCTCTAAAATTACATGCAAGAAATTACCGGCACGCTAATCTGGTATTACTATATCTGTCCGCGGGAAGTTTGGCTTATGGCTCATGAGCTAAATCCTAATCAAGAAGATTTTTTACATTCAAGCTGGAAACCTACTATCCAACCTCCCAAAGAAGCCAATAATTCAGCAAATATGTAATTGACACTCTCCACGACTAAAGTCGGGGGATTCTCAGTTCATCGCAGGGACTAACGCCCCTGCTTCCTGAAGGCTCTGCCCGAGCCTCTTTATATTGCGAGCGGCATTAATATCTCGATCTATGGAGAGACCACAATGAGGACACTTATGAACACGAACAGACAAACTTTTAAGAACTGTTTTACCACACTCAGAACATGCTTGAGATGTATTCCTGGCAGGTACTTTAATTACTTCTTTGCCAGCTTCCTCCGCTTTGAAAAGAAGAATATTAAAGAAATTAAACCAAGCTACATCTCTCATAGACCGATTAAGACTCCGATGGCTTTTGAAGTGGTTCATATTCTCAATACAGATAGTATCATACGCCTGAAGAAGTTTTCTAGCTATCTTAAAATGGAAATCCCTTCTTTGATTAAAGATTTTCTCGTGAGCTTTAGCTACGAGTATTCTCGTTTTTTTCTCCTGTTAAAATTTCTTTTCTTATGAGAGAGGCTCTTTTGTCTCTTAATTAGCAATTTTTTTGTTCTTTGGTAAAATCTGGGATTATCTACCTTTTCTCCTTCAGAAGTAGTTAGGAAGGACTCACAACCAACATCAACGCCAATAGATTTGCCAGTCTTAGGCAATGGCTTGGAAGGAACATTATCACAGGAAAAAGTTACATACCATCTGCCAGTAGAAGTCTTACGGATGGTAACAGTCTTTATATCTCCTTCAATAGGGCGGGAAAGGAATAGTTTGAAAGACCCGATTTTGTTAATTTGAAGCTCTTTACCAATCAATTTCCATCCAGCTTGTTTTAGAGTGAAGGAATCATAGCGGTCGAAAGACTTGAAACGGGGATAACCAGGCTTTTTTCCTTGCTCTACTCTACGGAAAAAATTTTGAAAGGCTCTATTGACTCTTTCCACAACTTCTTGAAGAGTTTGACTAGGAACCTCTTTGAACTGAGGAAAGAATTTTTTAAGAGAAGGAAGCTCATATACTTGATTATAGCCGGAAATTGATTTATGATAGTTTTTCCAGACAAACTGTCTTTGCTCAAGGCAGAGATTATAGAGGATGCGACAAAGGTCAAGAACTTGATTAACTTTTTCAATGGTTTCTTTATTGGCTTTGATATAGTACTTAAAGCTCTTTTTCATTTTTTGCTCTGATTCTCAATGTATTTTTGAATAGTTTTGTTGGAAATATTGCCAGCGGTTGAAACAAGATAGGAATTAGTCCAAAGAGAAGGAAGTTTCAAGAGTACAGGAAATTCTTTACGAAGGATATTTGAACTTCTTCCCTTAAATGCCTTTACAATTTTATGGATAGTCATTTGAGGTTGACAAGAAATGAACAGATGCAAATGGTCAGGCATTATTTCAAGTGCTAAAATATCTACACTTTTTTCCTTAGCTACTTGGTTGCAAATTTCTTCAAGGCGTTTAGCTATTTTAGCAGTAAGCACTTTTTTCCTTCGTTTAGGACACCAAACAAGATGGTAGTTAATCAGAAAGACTTGGTTGCGAGAATATTTGTATTCCATAGTGTTTACACTATAGCAAGTATCTACAAAAAGTTAAGAGGCAATTTATCCTCACGAATAAATTTGGGGGTTTTCTTGCCTGGGAATTTATAAAATAGAGCAAAGAAGAAAAAAATTTCTAGGCAACGTGAGTTATTTCCTGTGGATAATGTGGATAACTCTGTTAGTAATTATCCTGTAAGGATTAGAGTGTTTTTTCCTTCTTTGGGTTCATAGAAAGGACTTCCAAACTTTCCTCTTGAGAAGATGACCATTCATCAGCTATTTCATCTGTGGATATTTTTGAGAAGAAATCTCTTTGAGAAAACTTTACAAAAAGCAGGAAATATGCTATTATAATCCAAAAGAGGGAGAAAAGCATTTGATTGATTTACATAGCCACAGTTTTTTCAGTGATGGAGAACTCTCTCCAGCCGAACTGGTACAAAGGGCAAAGGATAAGGGATATAGAGTTTTAGCTATTACTGACCATATTGATTCCTCAAATCTGGACTGGGTGATCCCGCGTATTGCTAACTTCTGTGAGGAAATTAACAGTTTAATAGAAGGAATCAAAGTCATCCCTGGCGCAGAATTAACTCATCTACCACCCAATTTAATTGGCAGACTGGCCAGAAAAGCCAGAAAAGAAGGGGCCAGGATAATCCTTGTACATGGAGAAACTATAGTAGAGCCAGTCCCACCGGGGACTAACAGAGCAGCATTAGAGGCAGAAATAGATATTCTAGCCCATCCAGGGCTAATCTCGCAGGAAGAGGCCAGCATAGCTGAAAAAAGAGGAATCTATCTGGAGATAAGTAGCAGAAAGGGACATTCCCTGACTAATGGTTGGGTGGCGAGATTAGCTGAGCAGACGGGAGCGAAATTGATTCTGAACACTGACGCCCACAGCCCAAATGACCTTATAAGGGATGAAGAAGCAAGAAAAATTTTGCAAGGGGCAGGATTATCTCTAAAAGAAAGAGAGAAAGTAATAAGAAACTCAGAGGAGTTACTTAGAGAGAAAAACATCTAGTAAGCGAACACAAAAGGATTTCCTTTGGAAAAAAACAAAAGATTTTTAGTCATTATCGTCATCCTCAGCTCAATTATAGGACTCTTTCTTTTTGCAAGAGTTCAAGGGAGCGATTTTCTCTCCGAACTAGGACCTTTAATTACAGCTTATCGGGCTATTCAGAATGAATATATAGAAAAAGTTGAGCCATCCCAACTGATGGAAGGGGCTATCAAGGGAATGATTGAGTCTCTAGAAGACCCTTATTCACATTGGATGGATGAGGAAATCTATAATGAAATGAAACAAGAGAAAGAGGGTGAATTTGGAGGAGTAGGAATACAAATTAGCATTGAAGATAATTTTCTTACCATAATCTCTCCTCTGGAAGGAAGCCCTGCCAGCAAGGCTGGACTTGAGCCTAAAGATAGAATTATAAAGATAGATGGAGAATCAGCAGAAAAAATAACTCTTACAGAAGCCATGAAAAAATTGCGGGGTGAACCAGGAACTGAAGTAAAGATGACCATACAGAGAAGAGAAGAAGAAAATCCTCTAGAGTTCACCATCACCAGAGCTATTATTAAATTCCCCAATATTAAAGAAGAAACCTTAAAGGAAAACATCGGATACATTAAAATCGTTGGCTTTACTAATGAAAACACAGCAGAGGATTTAAGAAAAGCTCTTATTAAACTCAAAACTATCCAGATAGAGGCGCTTATTCTCGACTTAAGGTATAACCCCGGCGGTCTTCTCACTCAGGCAGTAGAGGTAGCGGATGAATTCCTCTCCTCGGGAGTTATTGTCTCTATTAAAGGGCGAGATTCTTCTCAAAACCAGGTCTATTCCGCTCATCAGCAGGGAGAAGGAGAAAAGATACCGCTGATTATACTAATTAACCAGGGAAGCGCCAGTGCATCAGAAATTGTAGCTAGTGCAATTAAAGAAAATAAGAGAGGGATCTTATTGGGAGAAAAGACCTTTGGCAAGGGAACAGTACAAGCAATAATCCCTATAAATAAAGAGGGAGCCATGACTTTAACCACAGCTAAGTATTACACTCCCTCAGAAATAAGCATAGAGGGCGAAGGAATTGAACCTGACATAAAAGTAGAGGCTTTCAAACTTACTGAAGAAGAAAAGGAAATATTAATTAAATTAAAAGAATCTAAGCTGATTGAAGAATTTCTCATTCAATATCCTTATTGGGAACAGGTGGATTTGACTTCCTTGAGAAGCGAACTAGAAAAGGAAGAAATTACAATAGAAAAGGAGCTTCTGCAAAGATTCCTTCGGCAAGAAGACAAGAATAAGGATAATGATATTCTTAATGACCTACAACTTCTGGAAGCCATAGAAATACTCGGAAACTCCTAAGATCGCCACGGCTGCCTTGAGCAGCCTCGCGATGACATCAGCAGAGAGAGTGTCATTGCGAGCGAGAGCGAAGCAATCTGAAGATGGGTTCGGAACAACTCCTGTAATCTGACGAGGAAAAGAGAGGATTGCCCCAAAGAAGAATATGAAGAAAAAATCACACAAGTTTCTTTACATAGCAATAATAATCGTTCTTTGTATAATAATAACCGGGCTTTTTCTTCAACTTAGAATCTCAACCTATCAAAATGATTTCTTACAGATAGACTTAAAAGTAAAAGAGCTCACAAAAACACTGAATTTACCTTTAATAAAAGAAAAAGAGATAAGAGGAAGGTTTTTTCTACCCGAGCTTCAACAAGAAAAAACCCTGAGCATCCCCTTTGACTATCCTCTGGACAAGCTACTCCTTCAGATACAAGAAGAACTCTCTCTAAGGTTGGTAAAGATTCATCAACTCGAAGAGAAAGACTCAAAAGAGCAGTACCAGATTCTAGTCAAGGTTGGCTCTGAAAGTAGAACCACTCATACTCTGAGGTTTATTCTCAAAAAGGTCAAGATTGCTCTTCTTATTGACGATTTCGGATACTCAAAGGGCGAGGTAGTAGATGTCTTTTTAGAAGATTTGAATATCCCTCTTACTATCTCTGTAATCCCGGGGACCCCCCAGGCAAAATTAGTAGCAGAGCAGGCTCATGAGAGTGGAAAGGAAGTCATCATCCATCTTCCTATGCAACCAAAAGGTAAATTTAACCCTGACTATAAGTGGATAATTCTGGATAAGATGAGTGAGGAAGAAATCAAATCAACTATGAAGGAAGCCAGGAAAGACATTCCTTATGCCGTAGGTTTAAACAACCATATGGGCTCCCTTATTACCTCTGAAGAAAGGCCCATGAGGGCTTTACTTAAGGCAGTGAAAGAAGAAGACCTATTCTTTGTTGACAGTAGAACGAGTCCTGATTCAATAGCTTTTGCTCTAGCTCAAGAAATGGGTGTAAAGTCTATCTCCAGGCAAGTCTTTCTGGACAACGAAAAAGATATAGATTATATCAAGGGTCAATTTCAACAGCTTATTTCTTCAGCTAAGGAAAAAGGTAAAACACTGGGGATGGGACATATAGATATGACTACAGCCCAGGCCCTAAAGGAGATTATGGCCAGTCTGGATGAAAAAAAAATAGAGTTAGTATATGTATCGGAGATAGTTAACTAAAATGGTGCAGAGAGTTACATACAGTCTTGATTTTGAGAAACCTATGCTGGAATTAGAGCATAAAATTGAAGAATTAAAAGGATTGGCTAACAAAGAGGGCTTAGACTTCAATGAAGAGATATCCCGTCTTCAATCCCGCCTGAAAAAACTAGAAGAAGAGACTCTCGCTCATCTTACCCCCTGGCAAAAAGTGCAATTAGCACGGCATCCTAATCGTCCTAAATCATTAACTCTTGTCCACTTGATATTTGATGATTTCCTGCCTCTCCATGGAGATAGACTTTATTCTGAAGACCAGGCCATTATAGGGGGACTGGCTAGAATAGAGGAAGAAAGGCTGGTCTTTATAGGACATCAAAAGGGAGAATCAATTAAAGAGAATCTTTTTAGAAATTTCGGTATGGCACATCCAGAAGGATATAGAAAAGCTCATAGATTGATGAACCTGGCAGAAAAACTCCACCGCCCTATTCTTACCTTCATTGATACGCCAGGGGCCTACCCTGGGATTGAAGCAGAGGAAAGAGGACAGGCTGAAGCTATCGCAGCTAATCTGGAGAGAATGTCTCAATTACAGGTACCCATTCTGGTAGTCATCATTGGAGAAGGAGGAAGTGGAGGAGCACTGGGAATTGGAGTAGGAGATAGAATTTTGATGTTAGAAAACGCCATTTATTCAGTAATCAGTCCGGAGGGATGCGCCGCTATTCTCTGGAAAAATCAGGAAAAAGTAGAAGAAGCAGCTAAAGCCCTTCGTCTTACTTCCCAGGACCTATTTAATTTAGGACTAATAGATGAAATCATTCCTGAACCCAGAGGTGGAGCTCATAAAGACCCAGAACAGACAGCTCTCAATATCAAGGAAAGAATAATCAAACATCTAGAAGAGTTAAAAATAGTATCTCCTGAAGAAGTGGTGAAAAAAAGATATAAGAAATATAGAGAAATGGGAAAATTTAAGAGAGGATAAAGATGGAAGAGGAATATGGAGCACAACAAATCCAAATCTTAAAGGATTTGGAGGCAGTGCGCAAAAGGCCTAGTATGTATATTGGCAGTACCGGCCCGCGGGGTCTGCATCATCTGGTGAGTGAGGTAGTGGACAACTCCATCGACGAAGTCCTGGCTGGCTTCTGTGAAAATATAGAAGTAGTCATTCACTCTGATAATAGTATTACTGTCACCGATGACGGAAGAGGAATTCCTGTTTCTCCTCATCCTGTTTATAAAAAACCAGCCCTGGAGTTGGTGATGACTTTCCTGCACGCGGGAGGAAAGTTTGATAATAAGATTTACCGAGTAGCAGGAGGACTACATGGAGTGGGGGTATCGGTGGTAAATGCTCTTTCGGAATGGCTTGAGGCAAAAGTTAGTCGAAAGAGAAGAATCTGGCAGCAGCGATATGAGCGAGGTAAACCGGTAACCAAAGTAAAATGTATCGAGGAAAACTCTTCTCGCAAAACCGGAACAGAGATTAGTTTTAAGCCGGATAAAGAGATTTTTGAGTCTATAGAATTTGATTGGGAGAGAATAGCCCGTCGTTTGCGGGAACTGGCTTTTCTCAATCAGAGACTGAGGATAGAGGTAGAAGATGAAAGGAGCCAGAAAAAAGAAATTTTTAGATACGAAGGAGGAATTAGTGCCTTCGTAAAACATCTCAATAAAAATAGAGAAGTCCTATTTCCCGAGCCCATTTTTATTAAAGGAGAAAGAGAAGATGTAAGTCTGGAGGTAGCTATTCAATATAATCAAAGCTTCATCCAGGATATATTCGCTTTTGTTAATGATATTAATACCGAAGAAGGAGGAACCCATCTTTCTGGATTTAAGGCAGCTTTGACTAAAGTGGTCAATGATTATGTTAAAAAAGAAGAAAACAAGGATATTGTTCTTTTGGGTGAGGATATAAGAGAAGGATTAACCGCTATTATTAATATGAAATTTCCCAATCCGCAGTTTGAAGGACAGACAAAAACTAGACTGGGAAATAGCGAAGCTAAAGGAATTGTGGAATCTATCGTTTTCGAAAATCTCTCTCGTTTCCTAGAGGAGAACCCCTCTCTGGCTAAAATGATTGTTCAAAAAGCAATTTCTTCTTCTCGAGTAAGAGAAGCCGCTCAAAAAGCCAGAGAAATAACCCGAAAAAAAGAGAGCCTGGGAGGAGGACTCTTAGGTAAACTGGCCGCTTGTTCTGAAAACAACCCAGAAATAAATGAACTATATATAGTAGAGGGAGATTCAGCTGGAGGCTCGGCTAAACAGGGAAGAGATAGACGATTCCAAGCAATCCTTCCTCTAAGGGGAAAAATCCTCAATGTGGAGAAAACCCATTTAGTTAAAGTCCTCAATAATAAAGAAATAGGGTCTACTATTACAGCTATAGGTACGGGAATCAAAGAAGAATTCTCCCTTTCCGGACTAAAGTATAACAAAGTTATTCTAATGAGTGATGCAGATGTAGACGGAGCTCACATTAGAACTCTTCTTCTCACTTTCTTTTATCGTTATATGCTAGATTTAATCAGAAAAGGTCACATATATATTGCTCAGCCTCCTTTATATAGAGTAGGTAATAAGAATAAGGAATATTTTCTTTATAATGAGGAAGAACTCAAAAAACTAAGAGAAGAATTAGGGGAAGGAAAAATAGAAGTTCAGCGCTATAAAGGATTAGGGGAGATGAATCCTGAACAGTTATGGAATGCTGCTATGAATCCGGCTACCCGCACTATTTATCAGGTTTCTATAGAGGACGCTGTAGTAGCGGATGAACTATTCAGTATACTAATGGGTATAGAAGTAGAGCCACGCAAGAACTTCATTCAGGAGCATGCCCTGGAAGTAGCTAATCTTGATATATAAAAAGACAGCGTATAGCGTATAGCGTTTAGCGTATAGTAAGAAAATACAAAATCATAGAGAATAGTTCATAGTTCATCGACAAAAATAGTAAAATCATAGGAGAAAAGGGGACGGTTCTATTTTCTATTTTCTGCGGGTAACCCGAAGCACAGAATCAATTTCCTCTTATACTCTTACTTAGATTTAGAAAAATAGAACCGTCCCCTTTATACCCTTTATATTTACTTTTAGTCTAATAAGGAAGTAATAATAGCATGTAGGATGCTTAATCCTATACGCTAAGCGCTACTCACTATCCGCTATCTTTTTCTATACGCTGAACGCTATACACTAATCGTTAGTAAATTAAAGGAAATTTATTATGGCCATAGAAGGAAAAATCGCCCCACTATATCTAGAAGAAGAAATGAAGAATTCCTACCTCAATTACGCAATGAGTGTAATTGTAGGAAGGGCTCTACCTAACGTCCGGGACGGATTAAAACCTGTCCAGAGAAGAATTCTTTATGCTATGCAGGATTTAGGTCTAGCCTCCAATAAACCTCATAGAAAGTCAGCCAGAGTAGTGGGAGAGACTTTGGGTAAATATCATCCTCACGGAGATATAGCTGTCTATGATGCTCTGGTGAGAATGGCACAAGAGTTTTCTCTCCGTTACCCCCTGATAGGGGGACAGGGAAACTTCGGCTCCACAGACGGTGATCCGCCAGCAGCTATGAGATATACAGAGGTAAAACTTACTCCCCTAGCTGAAGAAATGCTGGAAGATCTGGATAAGGAAACAGTGGATTTCGCTCCTAACTTTGATAGTAGCCTCCAGGAACCTTCTCTTTTGCCAGCAAAAGTGCCTAACCTTCTTCTGAACGGTAGCTCAGGAATAGCGGTAGGCATGGCTACAAACATCCCTCCTCATAATTTAAACGAACTGATAGATGCCTGTACAAAAATGATAGATAACCCCGATGTCTCCCTGGAGGAAATTCTAGACATTATTAAGGCTCCTGACTTTCCCACCGGAGGGATTATCGTAGGAAAGAGAGCAGTTAAAACAGCCTATAGAGAAGGAAAGGGTAAGATAACCCTGCGTGGCAGAGCCTTTATTGAAAACGAGGATGGGAAAGAACGCATTATCATCACTGAACTTCCCTATCAGGTCAATAAATCTAGATTGGTAGAGATAATTGCTGATTTATCCCAGAATAATAGGATAAGAGGTATCAGAACTCTGCGAGATGAATCCGATAGAAAGGGAACAAGGGTAGTAGTTGACCTTGTGCGGGGAATGAGCGGTGAGATTGTTCTGAACCAACTTTATAAATATACACCCCTTCAGACAACTTTTGGTGTTATTCTTCTGGCTTTAGTGGATGGAAAACCTCGCCTTCTGAATCTTGCCCAGATGATTAAATATTATCTTGAGCATCGCTTGGAAGTAGTCACTCGACGCACACAATTTCTACTATCCAAAGAGAAAAGAAAAGCTCATCTCTTAGAAGGATTGAGAAAAGCTTTAAATAAGATAGATAGAGTTATTCAAATTATAAGAGCATCCTCGGATACTAAAAAAGCAAAGGAGACTCTTATTAAATTATTAGACCTGACCAAATTACAAGCTCAGGCTATTCTGGAAATGAGACTGCAGCGTTTGACCGGCTTAGAAAGAGAAAAGATTGAGAAAGACTACCAACTCTCAGTAAAAAAAATAGAAGAAATGGAAGAAATGCTAGCCCACAAAGAGAAGCTCTGGGCAACTATTAAAGAAGAACTTAAGGAAATTAAGAAAAAATACGGAGATAGGCGTCGCACCAAGGTTGAGAGAAAAGAGAAAGAACTGATGTTCAAGCCTGAGGACCTCATTAAAAAAGAAGAGGTGGTTATAACTGCTACTAATAAAGGCTATATAAAATATACGCTCCTTAAAGCATACAGAAGACAAGGACGAGGAGGTAAAGGAGCAAGTGGAATGACTATAGAAAAGGAGGATTTTGTAGAGGACCTACTTATTGCCAATACTCATTCCACTTTATTGTTTTTCACTAATTTGGGAAAAGTCCATTGGACTCGAGTCTATGATATTCCCCAGAAGAAACGTTCAGCTAAAGGCAGAGCTTTAGTTAACTTTCTTTCTTTAGGAGAAAATGAAAGAGTTACTGCCACAGTAGCTATAGATGATTTTGATGCCAGTCGTTCTTTCCTTATGGTAACCAGGAAGGGAGTAGTGAAAAAAACTCTTCTTTCGGCCTATTCTCGTCCCCAGAAAGGAGGAATAATAGGAATTAACCTGAGGAAAGGAGATAAATTAATCAAGGTTCTCCTGGTTGAAGAGAACCAGGATGTGGTTCTTTCTACCAAGCAAGGCAAAGCTATCCTCTTTTCCGAAAAAGATATACGCCCTACAGGAAGAGTCTCTATGGGGGTTAAAGGAATTTCCCTGAATGAGGAAGATGAGATAAGAGATGCAGTAATAGCGGAAAAAAGTCTGTCCCTTTTAACCATCACTTCTAAAGGGTACGGCAAAAGAACCCTTTTCAGTAGGTACAGAAAAACAAAAAGGGGAGGAAAGGGAGTCATTAATATCCGCCTTGCCCTTCACAAAGGAGGGGTAGTGGGAGCAAAAAAAGTAAGCGAAGATGATGAAATACTGGTCATAACCAAAAAGGGGAAAAGCATTCGTTTAGCTACCAGAGGTGTCTCCCTTATGGGAAGAAATACTTCTGGTCTGCGCCTAATTAGACTAGAAGAAGATGATGAAGTCATCGCCCTAACATGAAAAAGATGGCTTTTTTGTTTCCTGGTCAAGGCTCTCAGTATGTAGGCATGGGAAAAGAATTCTACGAAACCTATCCTGAAAGCAAGAAGATTTTCCAGAAGGCAAAAGAAGTACTCGGTTTTAATCTCAAAAAATTATGTTTCGAAGGACCGGAAGAGAAATTAAGAAAAACCATTAATACCCAGCCAGCTTTACTTACCATAAATTGGATTGTTACCCAAGCCTTAAAAAAAAGAAAAATAGAACCAACTGTAGTTGCCGGACATAGCCTGGGAGAATACAGCGCTCTACTTGCCGCTCAAGTCTTGGACTATCCTATTACTTTAAGATTAGTCTATCGACGAGCAGAATTAATGGAGGAAGCTTCTAAAGTCACTGATGGCGGGATGGCAGCCATAATCGGGCTATCCAGGGAAATAGTCTTATCCCTCTGCCAGAAAATAGAAGAAGTAGAGGCAGTCAACTTCAACTCTCCCTCTCAAATTGTTATCTCTGGTAAAAGAGAAAAAGTAGAAAAGGCAACAAAACAATTAAAGCAAAAAGGAGCTAGAAGAGTAATTACTCTTCCCGTAAGTGGCGCCTTTCACACCTCTTTTATGAGAAAGGCTGCCGAGAAGTTTTCTCGGGAGTTAGATAAAACCTTTTTTTCTGAACCTACCTGCCCGATAATAACTAACGCTTTTGCTGAATACGCAACCAGCAGTGATGAAATTAAGAAAGCTTTAAAAAGACAGATAGACCATCCTGTTCTCTGGGAAGATGCAATGAAAAAGCTTATATCTGAAGGAATCGATTTGTTTATAGAGGTGGGACCAGGCAAAGTCTTACAAGGACTCCTGCGGAAAATAGATAGAAAGGTATCCGTTTTAGGGGTAGAGAGTCCCAAGGGTATAGAGAAAATCAAGGATTCTTCCCACTTCTGAGGCAAAGATGGAACAACAGGGGGATTGACAAAATTCTAAATTGGTATAATATTATACAGAAAGTAGCAAAAGCTCAACTATTTTTTGTGTATCAGGTTAATAGGCTAAGCGCTAAGTAGTTTAGATAAGCTTAAGGTATCCGATGAATACAATAATAAAAAGGAACTCTCCCCTCACTCTATCTTATCAACTCAAGCAAATTCTGGAAGAGATGGTTTCCAGTGGAAAGTATAAAATAGGCGATCCCTTTCCTACAGAAAGGGATATAGCTGAACAATTTGGAGTTAGCCGAATAACGGTAAGAGAAGCAATCGGACACCTGGTTTATCAAGGAATATTGAGACGAGAACAGGGACGCGGAACCTTTGTTACTCAGCCAAGAGTCTATGAGAAAATTAATGAGCTTATCAGTTACACCCAGGATATGCGTAATCGGGGAATGAAACCCAGCTCCAAAGTTCTGGCCCTCAAATTAGAACGTCCTTCCTGGGAAATTATGAACTCCTTGAGACTGGGCGAATCAGATAAAGTCATTAAACTAGCCAGGTTGAGACTAGCTGATAAAGAGCCTATGACTGTTCAGACCGCTTATCTTTCCTATAACGTTTGCCCTGAAGTTTATGAAAAAGATTTTGACTGGACAACACAGTCGCTTAATCTTGTCTTAAAGGATTTGGGATTTGAAGTTGTGTCAGCCGTTCAGCGAATTTCCGCTGATGCAGCCAATGACCTGGAAGCTGAGCTATTGGAAATCCCTTCTGGCTCCCCTCTCTTGATTGGAGAACAGATTTCCTACCTGAGTAATGACAGACCGATTGAAACTCTTAAATCAATTTACCGGGCAGACCGATACGACATTGTAGTTAATTTAAACCAGGAAAAGGAAGAAAAAGATTAAATAAAGGCATAAATTTTTTAAGAATATTGGTATAACATAATACCACAATTAGAAAAAAGATAACAGATAAGTTTCCCCCAAAAATGTGAGATTCTTCGCCTGTCATTGCGAGCGAACAAAGTGAGTGAAGCAATCTCAAGACAATCTCAAAAGAGGCTCCGTAACCTAATGATAGAAAAATAAAGTTTTAGAAAAATTAAGGTGTAAAACGCACATAGCGCCTGGAGGAAAGAAATGAGAGTAATTATCGTTAAGGATTATAAGGAAATGAGCAGGCGTGCCGCAAAAGTGGTTGCTAATAGAATAGGGAAAAAACCTGATTTAGTCTTAGGCCTGGCTACCGGGAGCACCCCGGAAGGGATGTATAGCGAACTTATCCGAATGCATAAAGAAGAAGAACTTGATTTTTCCAAAGTGAGGAGCTTCAACTTAGATGAATACTGTGGACTCTCCCCTGACCATCCTCAGAGCTATCACTACTTTATGTACGACAAGCTCTTCAACCACATCAATATCAGACCCGAGAATATCTATATCCCTAAAGGTGATGTGGAAAACGCGAATATCTCCTGTGAATGGTATGAAAAAAAGATAAAAGAAGAAGGGGGTATAGATTTACAAATTCTGGGAATAGGAAGAGATGGGCACATTGGCTTTAATGAACCTGGCTCTTCTTTAGGTTCAAGGACAAGGATAAAAACATTAACTAAAGAGACTATAGAAGATAACGCCCGTTTTTTCAAAAAGGGAGAAGAGGTCCCCCGCTATGCTATCACTATGGGTTTAGGGACAATATCTGAAGCCAGAGAATGTCTCCTCCTGGCTAGCGGAGCTAATAAGGCTGAAGCTATCCAGAAATCTATTGAAGGGCCAGTCTCTGCCGAAATAACCGCCTCCCTTCTTCAACTCCATCCCAGAGCAATGATTATAATAGACGAAGAAGCAGATCAGAATCTAAGACAGAAGGATTACTACCAGTATGCAGAAAAAATGGCTGAAAAACTGGAGAAAAAATAAGAGAAATGACAGAGCTCATCAATAACCTCAAAGAGAAGGCTAAAGAAAAACCTAAAAGAATAATTCTCCCAGAAGGAGAAGAAGAAAGAATTATCAAGGCAGCGGAAATAATTAGCCAAAAGAAAATTGCTCTTCCTCTTCTTTTGGGAAATATAGAAAAAATTAAGGAAAAGGCTAGCCATTTAAAAATAGATTTGAGGAATATAGAAATAATTGACCCTTTCAATTTTCCCAAGACACCTGATTATATCTCCTTTTATTGCCAGATGAGGAAAGACCACTCTATTTCTAAGAAAATAGCTCGGATGGTTCTGGCTAAAAACCTTAACCTGGGAGCCTTAATGGTTAGACTGGGCGAGGGAGATGGCCTGGTAGCGGGAGCGTGTAATCTTACCTCCAGCGTAATAAAATCAGCAACTTTAATGCTCGGATTGAAAGAGGGTATTTCTCTTCCCTCCAGTTTTTTCATTATGGCCCTATCTGATAATTCCCTGGGAGAAGGAGGCGTTTTAATCTTTGCCGATGCTGCAGTCAATCCTGAACCTGACTCTTCTCAGCTAGCTGATATAGCTATCTCTACGGCTATGAGTGCCAAGGCACTCCTCGGATGGCAGCCAAGAGTAGCTCTTCTTTCTTTCTCTACTAAAAGAAGCGCTTCTCATCCCTTAGTGGATAAAGTGATAGAGGCTAGCCGTATTGCTCAAGAAAAAGCTCCCCATCTCTTGATTGAGGGAGAGCTTCAGGCTGATGCTGCTCTTATACCCCAGATAGCCGAAAGGAAAATAAAAGAAAGTAAGGTAGCCGGAAGGGCCAACATTCTAATCTTTCCTGATTTAAATGCAGCTAATATTTCCTATAAACTGGTCCAGTACCTGGCTAAAGCTCGAGCTTACGGCCCTATCTTACAGGGATTCGCCCGGCCCATCAATGATTTGTCCCGGGGAGCTACTGTTGAGGATATAGTTAGCGTGATAATCATTACCGCAGTTCAGGCTCAAGAAAACACCTCAGGACGATTCCTCTCTGTCGCTGGATATCCGCTTTGAATTATCTCTACTCGTCTTCTCGTTTCGGGAAAGACTTTAAACTCGTCACTCCGTTCCTCAAACACAAGTCTTTCTTTTTCCTCAACTAGAAGACTCGTTAAGGTAGCTCCTATAAGGCTCCCTCGAGGAATGTCCTTCGGTTCACGTATAAAATTCTCAGAGCCCAGAAAAAAGGATTGAGAATGAACATCTTAGTTATAAATTGTGGAAGCTCTTCTATAAAGTATCAGCTTATTAATAGGGAAAAAAGGAAGGTTTTAGCTAAAGGTCTGCTGGAGAAAATAGATAAAGCAAATTCCTCGCAAATTCATTATATAGGAGAAAAAGTTGTTAAGAAACAAGATGAAGTGGCTAATTATGAAGAGGGATTAAGAAGTATTCTTGCTCTTTTGCTCGATAAAAAAAGGGGAGTGATAAAAGATGCTTCAGAAATTTCTGCTGTGGGACACCGGGTAGTACATGGAGGAGAGGATTTCTTTCACTCTATTTTAATAGATGATGAGGTAATTAAAACCATTAAATCTTATATCTCTTTAGCTCCCCTACATAATCCTCCCAATCTTGCTGGAATAAAAGCAGCAAGAAGTCTTCTTCCCGACGTACCTCAGGTAGCCGTATTTGATACAGCTTTTCATCAAACTCTTCCTGGAAAAGCTTTTTTGTATGCTCTACCCTACCAATATTATGAGAAATATAAAATCAGAAGATATGGCTTCCACGGAACCTCCCATCGCTATATAGCTGAAAGAGCAGCAAAATTTTTGAAAAAACCATTAAAAGAACTAAAAATTATTACCTGCCACCTGGGTAATGGCTGCAGTATTACCGCTATAGATAAGGGTAAATCCATTGATACCAGCATGGGATTCACTCCCTTAGAAGGTCTGGTAATGGGGACCCGCTGTGGTGACATAGACGCAGCAGCAGTTTTATTCTTAATGGAAAAAGAAAATTTTACCACTGCTCAAATGGACAATCTTCTCAATAAACAAAGTGGGCTTTTAGGAATCTCTGGCATAAGCAATGACTTAAGAGAAGTCCAAAAGTGGGTCGTTAAGGGAGACCAAAGAGCGAAGCTAGCTTTGGAGGTATTTCCCTATCGGATAAAAAAGTATATTGGAGCCTATAGTGCTGTTCTGGGAGGATTGGATGCTCTTATATTCAGTGCTGGCATAGGAGAAAACGAAGCCAATATACGAGACGAAATTTGCCAGAGATTAGAGTTTCTGGGTGTCTATTTAGATAAAAACAAAAATAGAGCTCGGAGCAAAGCATCCAGATTCATCAGCACAGAAAGCTCCCCAGCGAAAATCCTGGTCATTCCTACTAATGAGGAGGAGATGATAGCTGAGGAAACCTGGCGTGTAGTTCATAGTTTTTGTCGATGAACAATGAACTATGAACTAAGAGGAGATTTGGAAAATGAGAATCTGTATATTTGAAGATGAAGGGTACGAGAATCTTTATCCTTTATCCCTAACCCGACCTGTCTTTGAGTTAAAATGTGGGCAAGTTACTTTAAAAGAAAGAATCTTAAGAAATTTTCCTGGAGTGTATGTCTCTTACTTTCTGCGGGATTATCTTACTCCTGTTTTCTCTCAAGATAAAAAAGAAGTCTCTGTTAATGAGATGGAGGCTCTAAAGAACGAAAATATTCTCTTCATCAACGGGCGCTGGCTCTTGAGTAAGGGAAAGTTGAACCTGACCGGTGAGGAAGAAGTAGGAATTTGCGGAGAGGAGACTCTTTATTTGCGAGCCACCACAAAAACAATTAAGGATTGCTTCTCCCTGAATTTTAGAGAATTTATCGACTCCTTAAAGCAAAAGCTAAAGAAAAAAGAAGTAAAAGCCCGACTGGTTAACTATCCCTGGGACTTAATAAATAATAACTGCTGGGCCTTAGAGGAAGATTTTGAATTCCGAGTTAAGAAAGACGTCCAGGGAAAACTTCCCTCTTCAGCCACAATTTATGGAGAAAAAGACAGAGTCTTTATCGCCAGGTCAGCCACAATTCAACCTCTGGTTCTTTTAGACTCTACAAAAGGGTCTATCTATATCGATGAGGAAGCTATCGTTTTTGCTCACAGTCACATCAAAGGCCCCTCTTATATTGGAAAAAAGTCCCAGATTCTGGGGGCAAATATTGGCGAAGGCATCTCTATTGGACCGACATCTAGAGTAGGAGGAGAAGTCGAGGAAACCATCATTCATGGATTTACTAACAAGGCCCACCGGGGATTTTTCGGCCATAGTTACCTGGGAGAATGGATTAACATCGGGGCTCTCTGTACCAATAGTGATCTTAAAAATGACTACAGTACAGTTCAGGTTTATATCAAAGGAGAATTCAAGGATTCAGAAGCGACTAAAGTAGGTTCATTCATGGGAGACCACACTAAACTAGGAATCGGCTGCCTGCTTAACACAGGTACAATAATTGGCGTAGGAAGTAACATAGTAACAGCAGGAAAAGTCCTGCCCAAGTTTATTCCCTCTTTTACCTGGTATTTGAATGGTAAATTCTACAAAGGATATGGACTTAAGCAGATAATAGAAACAGCAAAAGTAGTAATGAGTCGAAGAAAAGTGGCTATGAGTTCAGAAGAGGTTAAAGTGCTGGAAGAGGCCTTTAAAATAACCAAAAAGGAGAGAGAAAAGCTTATAGAAAAGAGTAAAAGATGAAGGAGATAAAGATGTCCGTAGAGGAAAGAGTAAAGAAAATAGTCATGCAACAGTTAAAAGCAAGAGAAGATGAAGTTACCAGGGAAGCTCGTTTTGTGCAGGACCTGGGTGCTGAATCTATTGATAGTATAGAACTTATGGCTGCCTTTGAGGCAGACTTTGATATTGAAATCCCCCCTGAGGAAGGAGAAAGGGTTCAGACTGTAGGAGAAGCAGTTGAGTATATTGAAAAAAAATTAAAGAAGCTCTAGCCATAGAGCTTAGGGCAGTAGCCTTTTCGGTTTAATTCTACCCCAGACTGAATAGGGTCGGAAGCCCTCGGCGTAAGGGACGCCGCATTGTAGTCCTCGAAAAGAAGCAACTTTCCTCATAAAATCCACATAATCAATTCCATCGTGCTCCTTGAGCCACTTGCACTGGGATTGGTGACAAAGAAGCATTTTCTCCTTTATGTCTATAAAGTTAGTAATGTCAACGTATTCAGTGGGAAGAAAGTTCACTCCGGCTAAGGTATCCATAAAAATTATGGGAGGAATTAGAGTATGGGGCTTATGCTCTGTTTTGTAGTTAGGTAACGTGGCGATAAAACTGGCGTCTATAACTAGCTTTGAGGTTATAGTATGATCGCACATATAGTCCTTGGGAGAATGAGTAATAACGAGATCTGGTCGAGCAACTCTAATAAGGTCCACTACTTTTTTCCTCGCTTCTTTGTCCGGATAAATATGGAGGTCGGGAAACATTCCTCCCTGAATTTCTGCCCCCAGGATTTTGGCTGAGTTCTCAGTTTCCTTTTTTCTGATTCTTGCCAGTTCAGGACCAGGGGTCTCAAAATGGCCCATACTCCCATCACAGAGATAGGACATAAAGATTTCGGCTCCTTTCTCTTTAAACTTGGCTAAAGTTCCGGCACAGAGAAAAGTAAATAAGGTAGCCTTTGCTATCTGAATAAAAAGGAGAATAAAAAGGAGATAAAATGTCAGTAGATTCAATTAAGGTTACAGTATGGAATGAGTATCGGCATGAGAGAAAAGATCCCAATGTGGCCAAGGTTTATCCTGAAGGCATGCATAAAGCTATAGCCACATACTTAGGAAAGCAACTAGACTTGGATGTTCGCACTGCCACCCTAGATGAACCAGAACATGGCTTAACTGATGATGTGTTAGCTCATACTGATGTGCTCATCTGGTGGGGACATATGGCTCATGAAGAGGTAAGTGATGTGGTGGTGGAAAGAGTATATCAGCGTATATTAGGCGGTATGGGTCTAATTGTTCTCCATTCTGGCCACTTCTCTAAAATTTTCAAAAAATTGATGGGAACCACCTGTAACTTAAAATGGCGTGAGGTAGGAGAAAAAGAGAAGCTTTGGGTGGTTGAACCAGGCCATCCAATAGCCAGGGGCCTTGGCCCATATATTGAGATTGAGTCAACAGAGATGTACGGGGAACGCTTTGATGTTCCCCAACCTGATACCTTAGTGTTTATAAGTTGGTTTGAGGGTGGCGAGATCTTTCGCAGTGGCCTTTGCTATTACCGTGGCAAGGGAAAGATATTTTATTTTCGGCCCGGACATGAAACTTATCCTATTTTCTATCAGGGCGAAGTACTCAAAGTAATTAGTAATGCTGTCCGCTGGGCTGCCCCTATAGACGGGCTTAAGATAACTTTTGGTAATGTCAAACCTTTAGAGAGAATAAGAAAATAAATTAAAATTAAACGGTAAGAATGAACAGAAAAGGAGATAAAATGAACGTTACTAAAGTAGTGATGATAGGATGCGGCGGATTCGGACGGTATCACCTGGGAAATATTTTGAAGATGCGGGATTCAACGAAAGTAGTAGCTATTGTGGAGCCATCTAAAGAAATGATAGAGCGCACCTCAGAGGTGTTTAGGGAATTCGATATTCCTCTGCCTCCCGTTTATGCCCGTCTTGATGAGTTTCTCAAATCTGGGCCAAAGACAGAGACAGCATTTATCATAACCCCCCACAATATGCATTTTTCACAAACAAAAGCGTGCCTGGAGGCAGGAATAGATGTTCTTTTAGAAAAACCAATGGTAATGAATGAAAAAGAGGCGCTTGATTTAATTGACTCTCGTAATAAAACAGGCCGTCTTTTGGTAGTAGCATTTCCAGGGAGCCTTTCTTCTGCTATTCATAAGGCAAAAGAGCTTATAGCTGAAAATGCTATTGGCGAGGTGGTGCAGGTAGCAGCACTTATTTATCAGGACTGGAAGGAATCACAAGCAGGGAAGTGGCGTCAGGTTCCTCAAATTTCCGGCGGGGGCTTTCTCTTTGATACCGGCAGTCATATGATAAATACAGTAGTTGATATTCTCAATGATGATATAGATACAGTATTCGCCATCCAGGATAATAAAAGCGCTGCCGTTGAGATATGTTCTGCTATTACTGCCAAAACGACAAAGGGAATCCTGATTAACCTGACAGGGGCAGGATTTTCTATTGGATGTGATTCAGAGATATTCATCGTTGGGACCAAAGGAATTATTCGCACAGGTGCCTGGGGAGAAAGACTTGAAATGAGAAGAGAGGGAGAAAAGAACCTATCACCTGTAAAATTTGGTGAATCAAAAGGGGTGTGGGAGCAATTTCTTAAAGTGCGTTCGGGAGAATTAGAGAATCCCTGTCCGCCTGAAGTTGGCTTGCGATTTGCCAGACTTATGGATATGATAAATGCTTCTGCTGGCAGCGAAAAGGCAATTGACCTATCTCATAATGCGAAAGTCAAGCCTAGTCCAAAAAAAGAACTAGCATAAAGGTCATCAGGTACTCCTGACTTCAGGTAAAGACTGGGCCAGGTTAACCCCAACAGGATTTCCACAGCCAATCTTTCCTCAAAAAACCAGGTATAGCCTATATTGCCCATAAGAAGCCCTGATAGTCCGATATATGAACCTGGCCAAGCAAGGGCCTCAATATTAAATACATTAACAATGCTTACAGAACCCCCATACCACAGTCTGGCCAAGCTGGGCGAGCCTATGTATCGCCTAAACCCTATTCCGAGACCAATAATAGAATCTATTGACTTTCCATAAGACTCCCCTCGGCCAAAGATTAACTGCTTGGTGACGTATAGATTTGGACCTAGTAAGCTCTGGTATGTTGTATTAATGTAAGTTACATCACCATCTACCGTATCTATGTCGTGATAGGTAAAAGAAACAAATTCAGAAGGAAGAGAAGATAAGGAAGAGCTTTTTGTGAGAGTGCCAGAAAAAACAGGCTTCTGACTAAAAACCAGCAACAAACATAAAAATAAAAATACAATCCCTTTTGTTTTTTTGTGTTTCATGAATACTTTCCTTTTCTCGAGCATTAGATTGCTTCGGCTTCGCCTCGCAATAACAAACCTTTCTGTGCCTGTCCAACATGTCTATCTGTCCGTGTCCGCACACATACAAGCAAGAAACCTCGCATTTCTTAGAAGAATTTACCCATCAAAAACGAATCCGAAGAACGCTGTAAGATGAAGTTGGTAAGGTGATAAATCACAGTAGCGCAGCCAAGGCAGCAAAGAATATCTAAGTATATGCTGTCCTACTGAATAAGTCAAATTTTGTAAAACCAAAAACCTCGCGAATCGAAAGAATAAGTAGACGATTGGAGAGATTGACTGACGGTATACGTTAAAGGTTATGGTTTATTCTATACGCTATCCGCTAAACGCTGTTTTTTAATGCTTGATTTTTAAAACAAATTTGTTAGAATATAACGAATGAAATAAAGAATTGGGAATGACTGGGGATGTAGCTCAGCGGGTAGAGCGCTTGCTTCGCATGCAAGAGGCCGGGGGT
>CAZQMG010000006.1:0-30722 GCA_964594375.1 uncultured Clostridia bacterium
ATGGTGCTGATCCCAATTTAAAAGATAAACAGGGTAAGACTGCATTGGATATGGCCAAAAACAAAAATCACCAGCAGGTAATTGATTTATTGCAGTAAATTAGAAGTTCACTGGATTATATTGTTGCCTTGGTCCTGGAGGGAGTTGTGTTTTTGGTGGAAAAAATGCTACGTTTTATAATACTTTGACCCGGTAAATTTAGAATTTTGGGCCTCAACTAATGGTTTTTTACCAATCATTGCAATCTCTTAATTTTAAGAATATCCATTACTTCATCCAGCCAGCTAAAATTATATGTTCCATCTTCCGGTTCTAATTTACTCCAGGCAAATTCAGCTAATCTTACTATATTAAGCCCTGCTTTTTGTATAAGACCAGCATCAATTGGCCAGCGATTTTCATCCCAATGTTCTGGGTGATTAACTACCACTTTAATTTCGAAATCCTTGTAGACCCTTCTCACTCTTGAGAGCAGGTCATTAGGGATATTCTTTCGCCAAAAAAGATCAAAATCAACTGAAATTCTGTGACCCAATTGGAGAGCCAGTCCTGTTCCTCCTGCTAAATAGAAATCAGGAAAGTGACTGAGTCTATCAAATATTTGTTTGGCTTTTGAGGTAATCACTTCTTGATGCATATCTTAGCTTTTCGATGCCCAGCAAAAGGGAGATAAGTTTAAGGGCAGGAGCTCTAAACTCTGTCTTTGGTGTTTCTTCAATCATTTTTTTTACCTCTTTTTCCCCATAGAACTTAACTATCCAAATCCAATGTTTCCATTCTCCATAATTAATGGAATTAAGAATAATCGTTTTTTTGTGTCTTTGAGGGTCCAGGGAAGAAAAATCATACGACCAAAACAGAGGCTTGAAAAATAGAGGAAGATTTAGATTTTTGGTTCTTGTTTTCATAGTCAAATTATATCATTTTTCTCAGTTTTAGCAATAGAAATTGACTGCTCCTAAATTTTTTGCTATGATTTTCTCTGAGGGAAAAGCGGATAAAAGATAACTGGAGGTATAGGAATTTCAAAGAATTTTATGAATGGTAAAGTAGAAGGAGAAAAAAATAGTAGCTAAAGTCTATGCCAGTGCTCTTTTCGGAATCGAGGCATATCCAGTGGAAGTAGAGGTTGACCTGGCTAGAGGACTTCCCAAATTCAGTATTGTTGGCCTTCCTGATGTAGCAGTAAAAGAAGCAAGAGAAAGAGTAAGCTCTGCCATCAAGAATTCATCCTTTACCTTCCCCACCAAAAAGATTACCGTAAATCTCGCCCCCGCCGACATCAAAAAAGAAGGTTCTTCCTTCGACTTATCCATAGCTATCGGCATTCTAAAAGCCAGTAATATTATTGCAAAAGATGAGTTTAGCCACTATAGCATTCTGGGAGAGTTAGCTTTAGATGGTTCGGTGCGCAGAATTAATGGTGCCTTGCCCATAGCGCTAGAGCTTAAGAAAAGGGGTGTGAAGGCTCTTATTCTTCCTGAGGAGAATGCCCGTGAGGCAGCTGTAGTATCTGATGTTGATGTTTTTCCTGTTAAGAACCTTATCCAAATAATTGCTTTTCTTAATGGAGAACTCTCTATTCCTCCTTTTAAATATAATTTGAAAGAAGCACTGAAAGAGAGTTCTTCCTATGAGATGGATTTCTCTGAGGTTAAAGGTCAGGAGTATGTAAAAAGAGCCCTAGAGATTGCGGCGGCTGGCTCGCACAATATCTTGATGCTCGGTCCTCCTGGGGCAGGGAAGACCATGCTGGCTCGTCGAGTTCCCACTATCTTACCTGACCTTAGCCTGGATGAGGCTATTGAAACTACTAAACTTCACAGTGTGGCCGGATTTCTCTCAGGTAGTCAGGCTCTTGTTGGCATTCGTCCCTTCCGCTCCCCTCATAATACTATTTCTGAAGCAGGACTTATTGGAGGGGGAAGAATACCTCGTCCGGGAGAGGTATCCCTTTCTCACAATGGAGTTCTCTTTCTAGATGAGCTTTCTGAGTTCTCCCGCCATGTATTGGAGTCTTTACGCCAGCCTCTGGAAGATGGAGTAGTGACTATTTCTCGTGCTCTTACCTCTATAACTTATCCTTCCAGATTTATGCTTATAGCAGCTATGAATCCTTGCCCTTGTGGCTACTTTGGTGACCCGAGGCGGGAATGCAGCTGCACTCCTTTGGAGATACAGAAGCATCTAAATAAAGTTTCCGGACCCCTGTTGGACAGAATTGACATTCATATTCAGGTAGCAGCAGTAAGAAAGGAAGAGCTTTTGGGAAAGGGAGAGGGTGAGCCCTCAGCTAATATCAAGGAGAGGGTAAACAAGGCTCGCAATATCCAGCTTGAGCGCTTCAAAAAGATGAATCTATACTGTAACGCCCAGATGAACCCTAAACATATTCGCAAATTTTGCCGCAGCGATAAGGAAGCAGAAGAGCTTCTTCGTTCTGCCATCTCTGAGCTTCGTCTTTCTGCCAGAGCCTACCACAAGGTTCTTAAGATAGCTCGCACCATTGCCGACCTGGGAGAAAAGGAAACAATAAACTCATCTGATGTCTCCGAGGCTCTGCAATACAGGTATCTGGATAGAGACCTCTGGAGGAGATGAAAGAAAAGAAAATGGTCTGGAAATCCATAGATATCCAGGCTGATTGATTTTAAACAAGAAAAATCTGGGAGACAAAAGAATTCAGTAAAGGAGGAGCTGGAGATGAAAATCGAGCTGGTGAGAGTTACTCACAAGAGGACCCGACCCTGGCAAGTGTTCCTGCGAAGCTTGGCTCTACCAGTTCTTGCTGCTCTGACTCCTCCCAACATTGAGGTTAGAATAACTGATGAGAGGACAGAGTCGATAGATTACGAAAGTGACGCTGACCTCATCGGTCTCACCTATTTCACCGCTGATGCACACAGAGCCTATAAAACTGCTGATGAGTTCAGAAAAAGAGGTAAATTCGTGGTAATGGGAGGCCCCCATGCTTCCATGCTTCCCGAAGAAGCTATTTGTCATGCAGACAGCCTAGTCATCGGAGAAGCAGAGCTGGCTTGGAGGGATTTGCTTAGCGATTTTCAAAAAGGGTCAGCACGGAAACTCTATCAATCAAAAACTCCGGTGAAGATGGAAGACTTTCCTCTTCCTCGAAGGAATCTAGTGAAACACAGAGGATTTACCACGGCCGAGATGGTCGAGACCAGTCGAGGCTGCCCCTTTAGCTGCGATTTCTGTTATATACCTACTCTTTTCGGTAGGGGTTATCGTTTAAGACCGATTGAAGATGTAATAAAAGAAATAAGAACTTTGAAAAAACGGCACCTCTCTTTTACTGATGATAACCTGGTAGGAAACCCAGACCGTGCCAAAGACTTATTCAAGAAGTTAATTCCTCTACGAAAAAAGTGGTTTGGCAATTTCTCTTTGGCCAGAGTCAATGACACTGAGCTCTTAAAGCTAGCTGCTCAAGGTGGATGCATAAGGATGGGTTTGGGATTTGAGTCCGTGTCCCAGAAAAGTTTGGACGGAGTAAATAAGGGCTTCAACAAAGTGAAGAGATATGAAGAAATTGTCAAGAAGATACACGGTCAGGGGATTGCCATACTGGCATACTTTATGTTTGGATTCGATGAAGATGATGTCTCTATTTTTCCTCGAACAGTAGAGTTTATTGAGAAAAATTCAATCGACCGACCCATATTTTTTATTCTTACTCCTGCTCCCAAGACCAGACTCTATCAAAGACTCCTTCTCGAGGGAAGAATTATTGAAACCGATTGGTCTCACGCAGATGGGACTCATGTAATGTTTCGTCCCAAGCTGATGACGGCAGACGAACTGCAGGAAGGCTATAGATGGGTGATAGATCAGGTTTACTCTCTTTCTTCCATTACCAGGCGATGCCTTAAATCCTTTGAATACACCAATCCCATTTACAGTTTTGCTTTGAACATTGCCGGCAAATTGGACGCACACAGAAAAGGCTAATCATCATGGAAGCCTCGGGTTTCTGTTTGGCTGTTGGCCGCCGAGCATTGGCTCTTTCTTTTTGCTATTTTGGACTCTCCCAAAACCCAATGATCTGGATAGTAGTACAGATAATCGCGGACGACTGCCATGAATCTTTCAGCTGCCTTTTGTATGCTACGTTCTTGCGGAAGCCTTTTTTCAACTTCAATAGGGGTTTCAATAATTCCCCTTTGGTTTGCTTTCTGGCATCTACTCCTAACGGCCAAAGCAGGAGCAATTAGTGCCTCCGTCTGTCGTGCCAGTTTGAAAGGCCCGGCCGGGATGGTAATTATCTGGCCAAAGAAATTTACTTCTACCCCTTCCTCGACATTCTCATCGGCCAGTATAGCCAATATCTCATTTCTTTTGAGGGACCTTATTGCTTCTTTCAACTGATCGAGAAAAAGAACCCTTACTCCCTTTTTTCTTCTTATTTGATAGAAAAGCTCGTTTGTCCATCGGTTTTGATGTTTTCGCACCAGAAAATTCACGGGATATCCACACAAAGATATAGCCATGCCTGCCCATTCCCAGTTCCCAAAATGAATGGACAAAAGAATGACTCCTTTTTTTCTGGAAAGAGCGTAATCAAGGTTTTCTAGTCCTACTGGAACAAGTAGTCGAAGAAGCTCTTGCTTCTTGAGTCGTGGCAGTGAGAAAAACTCTCGCAGATATCTGGCGAAGTTGTAATAGGAACGATGGGCCATCTTTCGCACCTGTCTGCTCTCTCTGGTCTCCCCCAAGACCATTGATAGATTGTGAAGGATAGCCCTCTTATACAATTTACCTTTGCCACCGGGGAAGAAGAAATTAAAGTCGGCTATCCTTTCAGTGATCCAACAAGCCATTAACGAAGGAAGATAGCAGGAAAAGAAGATTCCGATTTTATATAGGCACCAAATCCACATATTCTTAATTCCTCTCAGTCTTGATATTCTTCCTAGTTTTCACTAAACTTACCAGACCCTGGCCCTCGGTCAAGAGAACTCCGGCAACCTGGGAGATTCTCGGAGATGGTTCTTTAGGTAACACAGAGAAATGACCGGGAAATCGCCTCTCCAACCAGATTAGCAAATGCTGAGATTTGGATCAGGTTGTGTTCAGAAGATACTATTAGTGGATTTTTAGGATATATGCTCCAGACTTAACAAAAAGCGAATTTCGTATATAATTGAATTGTGCCAGCTAGTTTAGAGAGCCTTATAACTTACACAGATATTAATGGCGACATAAGTAAAAGTATGCGAAAACCTATTGAGGAAGGATACAAAAAAAGCTGGTATGGAAATGGAGAGCTATAATGAGGATTGGATTTCCCAATAATCCGAGAGGAAAGCTGGTGGAAGAGCTTGATAGTATGAGGCGGCAATAAACTGAGGAGAAATGGTCAAAATCAAGAGCAAAGAAGTGCTGGCTGCTTTTTTATTAGGTGTGGGTCTTTTTTTTCCTTCCACTCTTTGTGTAGGGAAAGGTGCAGACGTAAGTACTCCTTTCAGCGAGATACTGCTACAGGAAGATTTCGACGATGGAATTGCTCAAGGATTTGGAAATGAGATAGGCGACTGGAAGGTAATAGATGGCAAATATACTGCTACGAGGGGAATCTTCAGGTTTTCCACTATCTGTGATTTGGATTGGACTGACTATAGTCTGGAGGCTGATTTCATCAAGGCAAAAGATGGCGGTTTCTTAATTAGAGCAAAGAATGATGACAATGGTATTGTCTTGGTAGTTCGCCCTTCTCGTAATGATATTTATTGGGCTGAGGTTTGTTGGACAGAAGGAAAAACAAGAGACTGGGGAGCCAGATATGAAGTAAGAGCACTGGGCTATAAATCTGGCCAAGATCTGCATGTAAAAGTTGAAGCAATAGGCAATGAGTTCAAGGCATATGTGAACGGAGAGATAAAGACTGTCTTCAAATCTGCAGAGTTTTCAGAGCCCAAAGTTGCCTTATATCTTTACCATCAATCAGGTCAGTATTGGGATAATATAGTAGTGCGTAATCTTACTAATAAGTCTTGATAAATCCGGGAGTACGTTTTCAAAAAGGTAAAACGGAGTGAAGCAATCTCGCCATAATAGGTTGACAAACATGGAGATTTATTTTAATCTTTCAATGTGTCAGGCTGAAATAGGGAGTAGTATTCTTGATGAACTAGGAAATTATATGGTCTACCGAAGGATATTCCTTGAAATCCGTTGCTCGTTGCTTGTCGCTAGTCGCTTGTATTCCCTCTTCCCGAGGGGAAAAGAAAGAAGTGCATAAATCGTATTCCGTCAATAGTATTGCTTTGTGAATTTTAAGGTTTTTTCTTACGAGCAACTAGCAACGAGCAACTAGCGACGAAAAACAGCGACGGAAGAAATTGTCCTTTGGTATTTTTGGACCTTTAGAAAACTGTCATAGTCTATCTGAAAACGAGCCTACAGGGAGAAAGGAGTGAACCAAGGATGAAAAAACAGGTATTTTCTGGTATCCAGCCAACAGGTAACATTCATATTGGAAACTATTTCGGCGCAATGAAGCAGTGGGTAGCCTCACAGTCTGAATTTAGCAATATTTTTTGTATTGTTGACCTGCATGCTATTACTGTTCCTCAAGA
Organism: uncultured Clostridia bacterium; assembly: GCA_964594375.1. GTDB lineage: Bacteria > Aerophobota > Aerophobia > Aerophobales > AE-B3A > AE-B3A. The sequence goes on from CAZQMG010000006.1 coordinate 6,600, forward strand.
CCCTAAGGTTTTAAAGGCAAAGATACGGGAGGTAGCCGGTCTTCTCTTTGCCGCTGGCATTGATCCCCAAGAATCTGTAGTCTTTTTACAATCTCAGGTTAGTGCTCACGCTGAGTTAGCCTGGATTCTCAATTGCTTCATCCCCACAGGATGGATGAAGCGGATGACACAGTTCAAAGAAAAGTCAGAGAAGATGAAGGATGAGGTGAGCGTTGGTCTTTTTGATTATCCGGCCCTGATGGCTGCTGATATTCTGCTCTATGGAGCAGACTTTGTGCCAGTTGGTGAGGACCAGAAGCAGCATGTGGAGCTTACCCGAGATATCGCACAGAGGTTTAATTCAATCTACGGGAAGACTCTTAAAGTACCAGAGCCACTAATTCCTAAAGTGGGTGCCCGTATAATGGGACTGGATGACCCTACTAAGAAAATGAGTAAAAGTGAGGCAAAGTCAGCCCATGCAGTCAACTTACTTGATTTACCAGACATCATTCGTTCCAAGATCGGGCGAGCCACTACAGATTCACTGCGCCAGATTCGTTTTGATGAGAATCGTCCCGGAATATATAATCTCTTAGTTATCTATGAGCTTTTTACCGGTCTCGCCAGGCCAGATATAGAGAGGCACTTTGAAGGAAAAGGCTACGCAGATTTCAAAAGAGAGTTGGCCGAAGTAGTTGTTGAAGGTTTGCGTCCCCTGCAGTCTCGTTATCATGAGTTGACAGCCGATCCAAAATATATAGACTCCTTATTTATAGAGGGAGCATCTAAAGTCCGCCCCACCGCAGAGAGAACTTTGAAAAAGGTCAAAGAAAGAGTAGGACTTGGATAATATCTGAATAAAGGAAGAGGTGTTGATTTGAGAACCCTGGGTATCCACACAAAGTACTTTCGTTTCGAGAGCAAAGAGAAGGCAACCCAAGCTGCCGAATCTCTTTTATCGAATCGACACAAAGTTAGTATTGAGCGAGAATGCCTGGTTATTTTTATCTCAGTGGAAAAAGAAGATGCGACTTCACCGCTCTCGCTGGCGGCTCAGTTGGCTGCTGACACTTTGAAAAGGGCTAAACAGCTTAAGGTAAAGACGATAATCCTTTATCCCTATGTTCATCTTACTGAGAGTCCCAGCACTTCACGTATTGCCTTAAAGGTTATGGATGAAATAGACTCACGTTTGGCAGAATTAGTTGAAGTAATTCGTGCGCCATTTGGTTGGTACAAAGCGTTTGAAATGGCCTGCCTTGGACATCCGCTCTCGGAGTGGAGTGGAAGGTATTTTCCTGATGAGAAAGAAAGGGCTCCATATGAGGAGAAGTCCAAAAGAAAACCGAGTGCTTTCACCCGTTTCATTCTGGCTGATTTGGAGGGTAATACCTTTGATGTTACTCCAGCAGACTTTGCGGAATGTCCGATTTTTTCCTACACTCCACCTATATATAATCTGTTAAAACAGTTCGTCTCAAATGAGCTGATGCAGGGTGTATCTTCAGAAGAGTCTCCCAAACATATCGCTTATATGCGAAGACATCAACTTGTGGATTACTGTGATGTCTCTGAAAAAGGACATTATAAGTGGTATCCCAAAGGAGTACTAATTCAGAAGCTCATTCTTGACTATGCTTCAGAGTTGGCTCAGGAGTGGGGGGCTTTTGAGATGAAGAATCCTCTGGTCATTCGAGGAGGCCATAATATTGTGGGCGAATTGATGGGAGAATTTCATGAACGGGATTACGAGGTAGATGGAGGCAGGGGTATTTGCTATCTTCGCTATGCTTCCGACCCGCTGGCTTTTCCTTTTATGCAAAATGTCCGTTTCACCTATAAGCAATCACCTTTAAGAGTATATGAGGAGGCTACCTGTTTTCGCAATGAACAGGAAGGAGAGGTGAGTGGCCTTAAACGAGTGAGAAACTTTATAATGACAGATATGCATGCAGCTTGCTCTAGTCTGCCGCAGGCACATAAGGAATTTGAGGCTCTGTGTCTTAAATTCGCAGACCTGATGAATGACATAATTGCTAAAGAACGTTGGGTACTCGGTTGGGAAGGCACTATAGATTTCTTTGAAGAAAACAGAGAGTGGCTGGTCAGTATTGGGAAAAAGATGGGAGTTCCGGCGTTTTTCAAACTTATGCCAGAGATGAGCCATTATTACGTAATCAAGAACGAATATCAATTTATTGCCGAGGATAAGTCTAATATTCAAGTGAGCACGGTGCAGTGGGATGTAAAAGACGGTAAGAGATTCAATATTGCTTATATTGATGAGCAAGACCAAAAGAGGCCCTGTCCCGTTATTATTCACGCTTCCAGTTTTGGAAGCATCGAGAGAACTCTCTGCACCATTCTGGAGAATATTGCTCTTGATGAAAAAAGGGGCATTCCTCCAATGTTCCCTCTCTGGCTGGCTCCTACCCAGGTGAGGATAATCCCCGTTTCCGATACTTACCTTGCCTTTGCTATGGATATCTGCGATAGAATTTCCCGCCAGAGTATTCGCGTAGACATAGACGACCGCGATGATACTGTTGGTAAAAAGATTCGAAATGGAGAAAAGGAGTGGATTCCTTATCTCCTTGTTGTGGGAGAAAAGGAGAAAACCTCTGGTCAACTTAGTGTGAGGTCACGAGAGGATAGAAGTCAGAAAGAGATGGCAGTTGATGATTTTATAGAGATGGTTTCAAAGAAGACAAGAGGGATGCCTTTTCGAGGATTACCATTACCCAGGCTAGTCAGTAAAGCACCTCTCTTTTATGGATGAACTGACGCTCTGGAATAGACTAACCAGACCGATGGCGCACCTTATCCCTATAAAATAAAGGAGGAAAGATAGATGGACAAGATGATTGCTTTTTGCGGAATAGTCTGTACTGAGTGTCCTGCATTTCTAGCAACCCAGAAAGACGATGACAATGAAAGAAGGAAAGTTGCTGAGCTGTGGTCCAAGGAATTCAAGGCAGAGATTAAGCCAGAAGACATTAACTGTGATGGATGTTTGTCAGGGAATGGACGGCTTTTTGGCCACTGTAAAGTTTGTGAAATAAGGAAGTGCGCTCAGGAGAAGGATGTTAAGAACTGTGCTTATTGTGATGATTATGCTTGTGAAAAGTTAAGCAAATTCTTTGGGATGGCACCTGAGGCAAAGATTACTCTTAATAAGCTAAGAAACTATATATAGTCTACCGAAGGACATTCCTCAGAAGAGAGCGTATAGCGCTTAGCGGATAGCGTATAGTGAATCGCAAACAAGGAAGTAAATGATTGTAAGAGTTTAATTAACCATTCACGATTCACGAAATACGATTCACCAGATACAGGGACAGAAAGGTTGTACTTGATTAATTTACCAGGAGAATAATCATGAGATTAACTTCACAAGAGAAAGTTGAGGAAATTATCCTTAAAATTTCCGAAAAATATGGTACCAGCCGTGATTCAGCAAGAAAGATGCTGCATAAGTTCGTCTGTATGGGAAGATGTAACTGGTACAAAACTCGAAGTAATCAGGCGAGTTTTAACAGGCTGGACTTAACGGAGCAAGAGAGGAAAGATATAGGGAAGATTATCTCAGGAATTATGAAACGGATATCTCCAGATGAAGCTGCATATGAAATCCATTGTGTGTTATGTCCAGGTGAGTCGCGATCAAAGCCATAATTGCAAGTCTGCATTTTTCTATTCTGAAAGGAAAATCTTTTTAGAGTTTAATCTTAACCTATGACTAAGGTAGAACTAAGACCCCAAAGGGTTTCAGATGCGAAAAGATTTTATCAAATAATAAAAAATCCAAACTTTGAGTTCATGTATATTCCTTGCGATAGCATCAAAGACGAAATCAAATTCTTGAAGCAAAATGCTTCAAGAAGGCGTAGGAATTTTGCATACAACTACACAATCCTTTGCGATGGTGAAATTGTTGGCGGTTGTGGAATTAAGATTAATCAACATAGAACTTTCAACGGCGAAATATCGTACTTTATTGACCAGGCATATTGGGGAAAAGGGATTACAACTCAAGCAGTCAAGAAATTAGAAAGAATTGGGTTCGATGAATTAAAGCTAAATAGAATTGAGATTATTATGAATGTTCGCCACAAGGCAAGTGAAAAGGTTGCAATCAAATGCGGCTACAAAAAAGAAGGTGTTATGAAAAAAGCCATAAAAACTGGCAAAAGTTATTATGATGCTTTCTTATATGCGAAAGTGAAATAGCGCCCAAAGTTTATCCCACCTGGTTTGACATTCCTTAGTTTCCAGTCTATAATCGTGTTATAGGTGATATAAACTAATCATGTAGGCTCTTTTTTTACCTGCGGTCCCAAAACTATTCGTCTCTTTCTCGACTCATCCCATAAGATTTCTTTAGTTTTTAGAATAGGGTAGCTCAGTCAGTAAGTGTTAGATTAAGGGTTTTTGAGGTTCGCAGGTATCTGGATAGGGATATCTGGAGAAGGTAAAGAGGGAAAGATGAAGACATTCAAGCAAGGAATCTATCTTAAAGAAAATAAGGAACTCAGTGAAGAGCAAAGGATAAGAAGGATATCTCCTCCCGCTAGAGTTATTCTTCCCCTTGCTCAGCATATTGGTGCCCCTTGTGAACCGCTGGTGAAAAAGGGAGATTTGGTGAAGAAAGGAGAAAAGATCGCTGACAGTGATTCTTTTGTCTCCAGTCCTATTCATGCCAGTATATCGGGAAAGGTCACCTCAATTGAGAAGATGCCTCATCCGGTGGGAGGTGGGGTTACTGCTATAGTTATTAAAAGAGAAGATGGTAAGGAGGAAGGGCAAGTTAGGGATGAGGATAACAAAGAGTCCTCTCTTTCTTCATTGGAAGCAGAAGACATCCTAGGAAAAATCCGGGAGGCAGGAATAGTAGGATTAGGTGGGGCAGCTTTCCCTACCCATGTCAAGCTTAGTCCTCCCAAAGACAAACCCATTGACACCATAATCTTAAATGGCTGTGAATGCGAGCCTTATTTGACCAGTGACCATTGTATTATGCTGGAAAGAGCGGATGATTGTATCTATGGCTTGAAGGCAATTATGAAAGCTGTAGGCGCAAAGTCAGGCTATGTAGCTATTGAAAACAACAAACCCGAAGCCATAGCTCTTTTTAAAGATAAATTGAAAGATGAGGATGGTATTAGGGTAATCTCTCTTAAGACTAAATATCCCCAGGGTGGGGAGAAGATGCTCATTAAGGCTATTTTGAATAGAGAAGTTCCCTGGGCGACTTCCGATGGAGGGGCTTTGCGGCCTGGGCTTCCTATGGATGTAGGCGTGATAGTGAATAATGTGGGGACAGCCGTAGCCATTACTGAAGCAATAAAGTGGGGTAGGCCACTATTGGAAAGAGTAGTTACCATAACTGGCTCAGCAGTAAAGAACCCTTCTAATTTATTGGTTTCCCTGGGGACCCCTTTCTCTCACATTATAGATGAGTGTGGAGGTTTCAAGGAGGATGTGGGTAAAATCATCATGGGTGGTCCCATGATGGGAATTAGTCAGTATACTTTAGATATTCCTGTGATTAAGGGAACCTCGGGGATTCTTGTATTGACTAAGAAAGAGGCTGTGTTTAGAGAAGAGAAGGCTTGCATAAAATGTGCTCGCTGTATAGACCATTGTCCTATGGGTCTTCTTCCTACCACCTTAGTTCGCTTGGTAAAGGGAGAAAAGTGGGACAGTTTAAAAGAGTATAACATTAATGAGTGCATTGAATGCGGCTGTTGTAGTTATGTTTGCCCTTCCAAGATTCCGCTGGTGCACTATATCAAACTGGGTAAACTCCAGATTCAGAAAAAGGCTTCCTTGGTGAAATAGGAAATTATACATCTACCGAAGGACATTTTCTGAAGAAGCCTTATAGGAGCAACCTCAACGAAGCTTGGAGTTGAGGAAGAAGAAAAATATACTGTTTGAGGAGCAAGACGACGAGTTTATATTTTTCCCGAAACGAGAAGCTGAGCAGAAATAATAAAAGGCTACTATACAGCGACGGAAGAAAATTGTCCGGAGGTTTTCCTTAAAATGAATAAAGAAGAGGTTATAGGGCTTGACAAGAAATACGTTATGCACACTTATTCTCGTATTCCTCTGGTGATAGACAGAGGCGAAGGGGTAAGAGTTTGGGGCAAGGATGGTAAAGAATATCTTGACTTTATCTCGGGCATAGGAGTGAATGCTATCGGTCACTGCCATCCCGAGGTGGTAGCTGCTATTAACTATCAAACTAAAAGACTTTTTCATTGTTCAAATCTTTATTATATTGAGCTTGAGGCAAAGCTAGCTAAGGCTTTGTGTGATATCTCCTTTGCAGACAAGGTTTTCTTTTCAAACTCTGGCGCTGAGGCTAATGAGGCAGCTATAAAATTAGCTCGCAAGTTTGGCAGTAAGCAAAATGTTAAGTCGTACGAGATAATCACTATGAAGGATTCATTCCATGGAAGAACAATCACTACCCTAAAAGCCACTGGTCAGACCAAATACCAGCACGGTTTTGGGCCGTTTACTCCTGGATTCAGATATGCTCCTTTTAATGACCTAAAAGCGGTGAGAAGCTCTATTTCGAATGAAACCTGCGCTATAATGGTGGAGCCTGTCCAGGGAGAAGGAGGGCTCAATGTTGCCTCCCAAGATTTTCTTAAAGGATTGCGCCAGTTGTGTGATGAAAAGGGAATTTTGTTGATTCTGGATGAGGTGCAATGTGGTCTGGGAAGAACAGGAGAACTCTTTGCTTATCAACATTACGGGATTGAGCCTGACATAATGACTCTAGCCAAGCCTCTAGCAGGAGGAATGCCTGTTGGGGCCACTTTAGCCAAAGAGAAGATTGCCTCTTTTTTTGAGCCGGGAAATCATGCTTCCACCTTTGGCGGGAATCCTGTAGTGTGCTCGGCTGCTCTTGCTTTTCTGAGAGTAGTAGAAAAAGAGGGTTTAGTTGAAGGAGCCAGAGAAAAGGGAGGGTACTTTAGAGAAGAGTTAGAAAAGTTAAGAGAGGCTTTTTCTTTTATCAAGGAAATACGCGGCAAAGGGCTGATGATTGGATTGAAACTTGCTTTTCCCGGGAAAGGTATGGTGGAGGAATGTCGAGAAGAAGGTCTCTTGATTAACTGCATCGCTGAGAATGTGCTTAGATTTCTCCCTCCCTTAATTGTCGAGAAGAAAGATATTGATGAGGCAGTTAAGATATTGAGATGCGTGATGTCTCGTATATGATGCGTCCTACGCAATACGACATACGCAATACGCAATACGATATGATGGGGCATAGTTATGCTGGAAGAAAAGAAAGCCTCCAGATGGGGCAGGTGGTTAGTTCTGGTAGTTTTGCTATTAGTGCTTATATATGTCATCGCTGATGGGTGGGTGATGAATAAGCTCGAGCCCGATGAAGTGGTGGCTGTCTATGGGCCCAGAGGAGTTAGAGCTTTAATTAATACGAGTGATAAAAGTATCCGCAGGTGGAAGTGGCCAAGGATTCCGGGAACTTCTATAGGAGTAAAAGAGGAGCCAATTAAGGACGAGGTAAAGACTGTTACTTCCAGGTTTGCTCTGTACAACAGTGAGGAAGTTACAGGAAAGGAAGAGGATAAAGAATACGCTCAGGCCTATGTAGTTGATATGGAAATTGAAGTAAAGGACTGGCAGAAATTCTTGACAGAGGTTGATTTGGAAAAGATAAATGAAGAGAGAAAAAAAGCTGGCCCTTTTGTTACCTTAGTGAAAGATAGATTCGAAGTGATAGCTGGTTTCATAGAAGATGTTATTAAAAGAGGGGAGGCAACAGATAGACTGGGAAAGCCGCTGCGGTCAGAGGAAGGCTATCCAGCTATGAACTTGATTACCCGAATCAATTATGCATACTCCCAGCTAGCAAATCGAAGAAACTTTCTTATTGCTCTTCTGGATAGATATCACCTTGAAACTGGCCAGGAAATAACAGAATATCTGGAAGAGGAGATTCCCTGGTATTGGTTTGCCGGTCCTGAAGTCTATGAATTTCTGGTTCAGCAGTATAAGGAAATCCAGGAGTCAATTTTTTCTCCTTATCTTGAGAATATCGCTCCCGAGGCAGCTCAGCGAAGGCTTATTTTTGGCGAAGATAGACTCGAACTCTATCAAAGGGCTTATCAGGCTTATGGGTATGAGAAATTCTTGATGGAACGAGAAAGAAACATAGAAGAGCTTGAGAAGCGGCGGAGTGATTATGCTGGTGAGGAGGAGGCTGAGAAGGTAGCCCGTAGTTTTAAAAAATTCTTAGAGTGGCAAGAAAATGAACTCAGATTTGTCACTGATGCCGAGCAGCTTCGTACTCTTTACAATTCATTTCTGGAGAAGCTCGAGTCTAATCTTACTTTTATTTTGCGAGAATCGGAACTGGAGTTTGTTAAGCAGGAAATTGAGGAAGCGAAAGAGAAATTTACCGGTGCTCCTTTAGAGGAGGCAGAAAGAGAAAAGGCTAAAGAGATTGAAGAAGGTGTGAAACACCTGATAATTAAAGAACGAGGAAAAGAATTTTACCAGATTTCTGATGAAGAACTTTCCCAGTTCCTTAACACCTACCTGGTAGAGAATAATCTGCAGGAGCTTCTTTCTTCAGTATTAGATTATGTTTCACTGCTATTGAGAGAGGACTATTTTGCTGCTCTATCCGATAAAGTAGAAAAAGCACGTAAATTCCTGGATATAGAGATTGTCAGAGAGTATTATCTGGAGCTTAAGTCCGAGCTAGGGACCGATAGGATGGATCCGACCCAGCTCTCACGTACCGTAATAGAGTATATAAATGGTAAGCGATATCTCTTCTCAACCTTTGCGGGATTGATTTCTCTTGGCTGGCAGGAAGAAAAAATAGAGTGGGATAGAGTTCAGTGGGAGAGAGTGAAGGAAGAAGAGCTTATTCCTTTCTTTGAGTACTATTCCCAGGTAAATACTGAACTTGCTCTAAGTTTTAGAGGCATCACCTCTGAAGAAAATAGAGCCCTTTGGCAGGCCGCTATAGAGGAAGTATTAGGGGGAGAGGATATTGCCAGCCTGAGGTCCTTTACTAGCCATAAGGTTAAAGAGGGGGACACCCTGACTGAATTAGTTAAAGAGTATGATGTTGATTGGCGATGGGTCTTTAACCGTCGTAATCGAGATTTTGCCCGGAGAAGCCTGACATCTGAGGACGATAAAGTGCGTTTTGACAAGCTTTTGGCTCAGGCTTTTGAAACGGGAGATTACAGAGCAGTTTATGAATTGGTTAAAGACACTCTTCTTAAGGCGGGTGAAAGTATTATTATCAATAAAGTTGAGGAATTTACTCCTCAGTGGTTTGAAGAAGAGGAAGGATATCGGAATAAAAGAGAAGCGACAGTGAAGAAATACATTTATCGCTGGATAGAAGAATTTGCTCCCCGGGTAATAGAGGAATACCTTTTAGTCTCTCCCTGGCTAGATTACATTGAGAGAACATACGGGGTGAAAATCAGGCAGATAAATCTCCATATTGAAAGAGATTCAATGTTTACCAGAGATGGCCAACCCAAAGATGAATACTATGATTTATATTATTCCAAGTATGTTTCAGCAGTGAAATCCGAAAAGGAGATTAAAGAGGAGTGAAGCAGATTAAGTCCCTTAAAGAGCGAAAGAGAGAGAGAATTGACCTTGAGGCCGATAGGACCATTGATGGATATCTTACCCGGAAGAACAGATTTAGCTCCTGGCGTCCTCCGGTTAAATCAGAACTAATAGACATTGATACTATCACTGAGACAAAGATTATCCAGACAAAATTCGCCTCTTTTGAGAAGTTTACTGAGATAGAGTTAAAACAGATAGAAAACATAAATAAACTTTGCCGCAAGGAAGGAAATAGTGAAATTAAAGTTTATCAAGTAGAAAATATCGATGGTGGCAAAGGATTCAATATAGGCAGAAAGGTTCTTCCCAAATACACTTTTCAACTGGGAAACGCCGAGAATCCTCAGTTTAAAATCCTGGTTTTAGCCAGTACGCATGGAGGAGAATCACGACTGGCCAGAGCTATTCTGGAGGGAATTCTCCAATTGACCCGTCCGGGCGAGGAACGTTACAGACTTCTAGAGAAAGGGACTATTCTTTTTGACCCGGTGGTTGACCCGGCTGGTTTTAATAACCAGACTCGGGGAGCAGTAACTCGGGATGGAATGGCAGTTAATGCTCCGCTTTTAGGGGGAGGATGGGCTCAGCCAGGCCTAGACAATCCCTGGGGTTTAAGTGATAGAAATAGCGCTCAGGGAAGGAACAGCCTTGAAGCACAAGATGTATTGACTCGTTCTAACCAGGCTCATTACAAGGAAATCCTGGCAGGGAGAGCAAGCTGGGTTTATGATGCGCACGAAACCTGTGAATTTACCCACTGGCCAGATTTAGCCTTTACTTACGGAGGGATTCTCCTTATGGCTCACATTTATCTTTCTGATACTAAACTCGCCTCTCTTAATCAGTTAGAAAGCTGTGTTAGTTGGTGGAGGAAGCTAAGGAGTTTCATTAATGACCACAATCCTTTGGAAGGGGCATTATACAGAGAACAGCTGCTCTGGCATGATCCGCGTATGGAGAAAATCACCCGCATCAAGGATAGAATAAAGGAATTGGGTCAAAGGACTATGGAAGAAAAATTTGACCGAGCTTTCCTTTTCCTGCCTCAGGTAGAGCGAGATATCAGAATTGAGGAGAGTGTCTATATCGGGGGTATGATGTTCAGAATTCCCCAGATTTTACTGGGACCGGATGTACTCGGTTTAGAAGGAGTAACTACAGAGTCTTTTCAGCAAGATTTGGTGGTGCGAGCCAAGCAGACTTTAGCTAGCCTTGAGGCACAGTTGAGAGTAGTTGGACTTGACTACAAGGGAGAAGAGGGTGATTAGCCATATCATCGAGTATTTTAAAATTCCTCATCCTCTAGAGAAAGACAAGGGAAATATAGTTATTTCTGCTCCGATAAAACTAAGCGAAAAATACTTCAGAGCGTGGCTTGATGATAAAAAATCGAGTGGTCCAGCCGACCTTCCCTGGATTTCAAGGGTTCTTATCAGTCCGGAGGAAGCTTCTCCAGAAGATGAGGCTTTGGTCAAAAGATTTGAACGGAACTTTGAAATTGAAGACAATCATTCCTGGGGCGTGACCAAGCTTAAAATATTCTTGAGGTTTACTGCTGCCTGTGTAGTGGGTTATTTTATTTACTGGACAATCTTTAATTTTCCCTGGTTTTGGATTCCAGCAACCCTTGTCCTGGAAAAAATTTTAGGAGATACCTTAAGCAAGATTTTCCAGGGAGTGGTCATTGCTTTTATCCCAGGATTAAGTTTCATAAAGAATTTCCTGGGAGCTAAAAGATGGATTCGGGCTAACTTCCGTTCTCAATATACTAAGATTTTTCAGCAATTTGGCAGAAGTTCTCACCAATATTTTAGCCAGGAAATCAGAAAGTGCTTGAAAAATATTAGGGCAGCGGCTGAGGAAGAAAATGTATCCATAGAAATAGGGACTATCGAAAATCTTCTGCAGGAGATTTTACACAAGCCTCCGGTAAATTCTGATTTTATCCAGGATTGGTCCAGGCGCTTGGAAGAGTTCTTGAGAGGCCTCAGCCAAAGGGCTAAAGCCGAGGTTTTTCTTGAAGGAGTAATAATCAAGCTGGACCAGTTAAAAAGGGATTTACTTCTTCATTACTGGCAGAGTTTTCAAATAATTCCCCTGAAAATAGCCACACCAGATTTGTCTAAAAAGGAATTTTTCCCCTCTCTTAATTATGATTTTGATTTAAGATTAAGTCTTTTGGGGGAAGGTTTTAAGCAGAAAGCAAAGAATTTGAAAGACTTCTTAGCTGAGACTTCCTCAATACGAGCCAGTATTTATTCTAATTTCGATTATTTAAAGAGAGCAAAAGGGAAAAGGGAGAGAGTAAAACTTCTACAGAGTATTGAGGGGGGCTTTGAAGACTTAAGAAATATTGTGGGAAACTTTCACTTAGGAGACAATCCCGGGGTGCCTAACGAGAGAGGGGAAAGTTTAAGTGATTTTTATGATGGGCTTTATTATCTTTTTGGCAGAGCCAGGCTTGATATTTTAAAGGAAGAAAAGGCGATTAAGGCAGTCTTTGCAAGGCGCATTAGAGTAAGAAGCGAACGCCAGAAGAAAAGGCGAATAGAAGAGCTCAGGCTGAAAGTGGAGCGTCTTCTTTGTCAGGGAATAAGCACTAAAAAAACCTACCAGAGAATTTCTCATTTTTTTAGTTTCTTTGGGGCGAATCTGAAGCGAAGCCTTGCTTTTTCTGGTTTAGTTTTTTTTGGCTTTGCTTGCCTTTTGAATTTCAAGGTAGTAGGGCCGGATGAAGTTCTTACTACTACCTATTTAAGATGGGGAGTAAAAGAGACGGCCACCCAGAAGACTCCTCTTTTCTCAAGAGGAGTAAAAGTCTGTAGATTTGGTGATGGTTTACCCATTTTTCTCAAAAAAGAACTCTTCTGGCAACTGCCTCCCCCATTAGTTTATACTCATAAGATAGATTTTACTCAACCGCAAGAATTCGTTGCTCATATGATGTTTGCCGCTCCTATTGATAGTTTATATAAAAAGGGATTGCAGCTTCTTGCCGGAGCCTACGGAGGATATTACGAAGTAGTAAAGATTGACTTCGATTTCGTAGTCAACGATAGGGAATCCTGGATCGAATATGACTATGATGGAAAGGGAACGAAGAGACTGGCCAGGGATGTTGCCTCAGTAGTTGACGAATGGAGAGGAGAGCTCCTGGACCCTTATGGGAGTCCTTTGCTGGACTTGGAGAATGAAGAAGAGATGGAGGAGGTCTTCTATGGTTCCTATTTTAAAAAGCTCTGGGATGAAGGAAGAATGGAGGAGATAATAAAATCTCAGATTTTTAGAAGTCCAATGATGACTTATCAGTACGGGACTTACTGGGAGAGGATAGGTCCAGGTATAGATTTGATTTTGAGGAGTCTGGAAAGTGAAAAACTCAAGCTAGAAGCTCGGGAGCTTTCCAGGTCAGAAAAAGAAAAGGAACTGGCTGAGATTGAAGATTTTAAGAGTCGGGTAGAGAAGATAAAAGGGGATACCTTAGAAATGGCTAAGGAGGAATACGGCATTTTAAGAAAAAATCCGGAAGAACTTCAGAAATATTTGTCCGATCCAGAAAGTATCTCTGAATTGAGAGGTTTTGAAACTGTCTGGCCTACTATTCAGCAGATAATGCTTAATCAATGTGTGACCGATAAATTGATAAGAACTGTAAAGGGTGAATTAGGGCAGGAAGAAAAAGAGGAGCTTCTTCTTCTCTTAAGGGAAAGAATAGAAGAAAATCCTTATTTTTCTTCTCTTATTGAGATAAAAGAGATGAAGGCTGAGGTAGTCTTTATGGATTCTCATGGCTATCGTAGTTTTATTTCGAAAATAACTGAGGAAATCATTTAGTAGCGTATAGCGTTTAGCGTGTAGTTAAAACAAAAAGCAATGAAAGATAGCGTATAGCGTGTAGTGAAAACAAAAAGCAATGAAGCTGAAAATCAAAACCAAAACGTAAAGCGAAGAATGCAAAACTAAAGCAAATAGTCTATTGTTCGGAGTTTATCGACAAGAGCAACAGCCTCCTCTCCCCTGAGGGGAGAGGATTAAGGTGAGGGGGTGAATAAGAATGTCGCGTTGGTCTGTAAAAAGCAAGCACAAGAGAAGAGTTGTCCTGGTTTTACCCGGGTTTAATCAGGGCAGGGGAAAAAGAGGTGCCTGGTTTGCCTGGAGCGAAAAAACAGAGGATTTCTTCCGCAGATTTTCGCGCGGCTGGTATACTGTAAAGTACGAGATTTTTGAACCAGAAAATGAGTTTCCTCTTTCTGAGGGAGAGCTGCAGCATCTGACTCAAGAAATCAGTTCAAGCGAACAGGCGTATACCTCCCTTCTTCATTTTCAGGAAGTTATGGGTGGAATGGGCAGCAGCTTGAGAAAGAGAGGCATTCGAGGCATTTTTCTCTATTTGATGATGGTCTTATCGGTTAAGCAATTTTGGATTATTATTCTTCTTTGGCCGCAGACTTTTCTAACGAATTTTGTGAATTATTTTCGCTGGAGGAGAGTAAGACGAACGGGAAATATTGTTTCTTCCTTCTGGCAAAGAGGAGAGAAAGAAGAACTAGTAGAAGTCTTAACTGAAGCAAAAGAGCTCTATGCTAGGCTGGATAATGACTCTTCCCGGGCTGAGCCTCTGCGCAAGTATCAGTACCTGCGGGATTATTTTAAGAAAAGACGCCGAGAAGAGGAAAAGAAAGAGAAAACAAGCTCTTATGAGCTAGTGGAGCAGGCTTATCGGGATATTATCTCTCAGCTTACAGGCGATAGTCTTCTTTTAAAGATAGTTCCTAAGACAATGCGAGAAAGGATAGTCGATTTTTTCCACGTCACCGAGCAATATCCCTATCCTGACAACATCTTTGCCGTGAGAAATCTTTCTCGGGATTTGTCTTTGCCCATCCCCATTCCTCAGAGGGAAGTGATAGGGAGAGACACAAAAGTGGAAGGTAACAATTTGGAAATGTTTCTCCTTCGCACTAAAGCAGGGGAAGGTATAGTTATTCCTTGTCCGTCAGAGAACGTTCTTTCTCTCATCTTTCGGGCGGAGACTCTTGAGAATGTCCAGAGGAAGAACCTTCCTCTGGAAGTAGTGCTCTATGTAGGCCGAGAAGAAGAAAAAGCCTTGCTCGATTCTAATTCTGTCGACATAGGGGGATTGAACACAAGCGGGATGGAAAAGGTAGGGATACGGCTCCAAAATGCTCTTTTGGATACTTTCCGACAGGAAGAGTCCCTTATAAGTTACAATCTTAGAGAACTACCGGCTGTTTATAGTAAACAGAGATGGAGGCATCCTCTTTACCTCTGGGGTAACCTGGTACATCTGGGTTTTCCCTGGCTTTTTATATCGCATGGTATTCCTGCCTTTGCAGTGGTAGCCTGCACCTGGATTTTCTGGGATTATTTGTGGAATTCTCAAGACCAGGTTAGATGGCGAAATTATTTTAATAATCTTCTGGAAGGAATAGATAAGGCTTACCATAACATGAACTTAAAGATAATGGTTCATTCAGGTTTAGGAGAGGTTAATGCTGCTATCAAGACAACTGGTCCGGCTAGCTATCGAGATGTTTTAGAAAAAATCGAAGAATATCATTTTCCTAGAAAATTCAGAGATATGGTCCTACTTAACGCTATTACTCAGGAAACCACTCAGCTTAAGGATTTTCAGAAAGAGGCTAATGATTTTACCACTCTGCCTATTCCCGCTTTTTGTTATGAGGAAAATGAAAATCAGATTAAGTCTTTAGGAGAATTCTCAGGCTAGGGTTTGGCTTAAAGTTGGGCGTTTGGTATCTTCGGTCTTTTTTAATTGAAGGAAAGCTTTCTGGTTATTAATGCAACCTGGGTCGGGTGCTTTTAAGTCACCAAAGTAAGCGTAGGCTCTGGCTCGGCAGCCTCCACAGGCTGCTCTATACTCGCATATTCCACAGTGCCCCTTTAGGTCTTCACGACTGCGAAGTTCTTCCAGGACACTGGAATTATTCCATATTTCCTTGAAAGTTTGCTTTTTTAGGTCACCCACCTCTATGGGCATATACACGCAAGGAGTGACTATTCCATCCGGTTGAATAGCGCAGTAGGCTCTTCCTACTCCGCACCCGCCTATAAATTCAGCTAGAAGGCGGGTTTTATCCCCTTTACTCATACTGTAGTGACTACTAGCAGCGAGCTTTCCCTGACTATTATTCATACAGACCCGGGCATACTGAGGACAGGTAGTGAGAGTAGTTGTTCCTTTTTCAAGATAGTATTTATAGAGAGTATTCAGCATTTTTTCCCGCATAGGGGGAGTCAGGTCTAGATTAATCAAATTTTTTCCTTCTCCCACAGGGATGAAGTTGAAGGCAAAAAATTTGTCCGTTCTTAAACTAATGCTGAATTCTATCAAATCTTCTAGTTCATTGAAATTCATTCTGGTAATAGTGGAAGCTAAGCCTACTTGATAAGCTTTCTGGGTCACGGCATTTTTTATTCCTTTTACTGCTCTTTCCCAGGCTCCCTGGGCCCCTCTGAACTCATCATGTTTTTCCGGATGAACACTATCTAGACTTATCTCCACATAGTCTATTCCCACTTCCGCCATTCTTTTTGCTATTTTTTCAGTAATTAAAGTTCCGTTGGTGGCTATAGAGACATACATATTTTCTTTTTTTGCTTTTTCGATTGCCGGCCAGAGGTCTTTATCCATCAAGGGCTCTCCTCCCGAAAAAGCAATGGAAAAAACCTCCTCTCTTGCCAATTGATCAATAATGTCCAGTCTTTTAGCTAGAGAAAGTTCTTCGGGTAATTTTTTACCAGCGCTTTGATAACAATGCTTACATTTTAGATTACAGATATTAGTAAAGTTCCAGACTACTACAGGAGGAGCAATAAACTTTTGCGGATAGGTTAAACCATAATGAGCTACCGACCTCATAGTAAGGGATATCCCTTTTTGCATGACGGGATTGTTCAGTTGTTCTTTTGCCGCTTCTTTAGTCTGTTTAAAGAGAATTCTGCCCGATTCGAAAAAGAGATAAAAGGGAAATATCTCTAGTTTTCTGAGAAATGGCAGATGGCCATCTTCACTACCGTAAAGAGAGAAGATGTCTGCAAGAGCACTTCTGCCATTTTTATTCTTTCGAGCAAATAGGCTGAAGGCACAACGATTTACCTCATTCTTTAAAAAGAATCTTATCAGATAAGTTATATCCATTCTGTCCCTCCTTACCTCTTCATTTTTGCTCTTTTGTTGGCCTTTTTGCTATCCTTTTTTGAAAGCTGAGAATTCCATATAGCTTGGAAAAATCACCCATTAATTCTGCTAGCCTTTTCTTATTTAGTCTGTATCTTACCCATTGAGCTTTCTTGAATTGTTCGACCAAACCGAAATTGAGCAAGAGTCCTAGATGATAGGAAATTGTGGGTTGCGAGAGTTTCAAGTTTTTACTAAGAAAGTTTACGCACTTTTCCTCATTGGCGATTATCTTTAATATCTGTAATCTCACCTTACTTCCCAGTATGCCAAAAACTTTAGCAACATCTATCTTTTCCTTTTCCATTGTAGTCTTTTTACCCACTTCTTTTTTTTCTTGATTTTTCATAATTAAGGTTTCCCCCTTCTTTTTATCAATTTAGATTGATATTCTACAAAATCAGCTTAATTATCAAAAGTTTTCTATATAGAATATTTTCTATATTATAATACAAATAAATTTTTTGTCAATCCCTACTTTGCGCTTGCGCGATTGCGAGCTCTGAAATTAGCTTATTTTTTTGGTTTTTTCCCTCTTGATTCAAGGTTTTTAGTGGGAGTATAAGGATTCAGTCTTATTGACACAGGAAGTAAGTGCTATTTTTATCGATGAACAATGAATAAAAAACTATGAACCAATTTCTAGTTGAAATTTTTGCAACTTTTGCCATAATTGTTTATTCATAATTACCATATAGTGATTTGCCAAAAGATCAAAAAAGGACATTGTAGACCTTGACAACCTTCCAGCATTTAACTATAGTAAGAATGAAAACCATTATCAATTAGAGGTAAAAAAAGAAGTAAAGGAGAAAATATGTCAGAGATAATTTCTTTAAGCGAGCAAAGCTGGAAGGATGAGGTTATAAATTCAGAGTCTCCTGTAGTAATTGATTTTTGGGCTGAGTGGTGTGCTCCCTGTCATATGATAACACCAATATTAGAAGAGATTAACGGGGAATATGAGGGAAAAATCAAAATAGGGAGACTAAATGTTGATGAAAATCCTACTATTGCTGGAGAATATCGTATTATGGGAATTCCTACTCTTTTGTTTTTCCGCAGCGGGAAGCTCGTTGATAAAGTAGTGGGGGTAGTTCCCAAAAAGGTTTTACAGGATAAGATAGAGATGATAATAAAGGAGTAAGTTTAAGTTGTTCTATTTCGAGAAGTTAGATGAAGCAAGAAGAGCTCTTGAGTTACCTGAGGAAGCTACTTTAGAGGAGATAAAGAAGGCTTACCGTAAGAAAGCCCTGGAATTTCACCCGGATAGAAAAAGAGAACAAAGACATAAAGAGTGTAGAAAAGAAATGGTTCAGGTTAATAAGGCTTACCAGATTATTAGAGACTACATCAGGGAATATAGATTTTCCTTCAAGAAGGAAGAAGTAGAGAAATATGATCCCGATCGGGACATGACCAGATTTAGTAAATATTTGTTGAAAGGCAGGAGGTAAGATGAAATACGAAAACCGAATCTCCTCTGAGCTTGAAGAAAAAGCAAGGAAAGCAGTGGGAAAGACTTTCGACCCTTCTGTTATTGATCGCTCTATCCTTGAGACCTTTCCTTATCAGTATCATTATCGCTCTATCCATATGGAGCATTCCACTGATGAATTTACCTGCGTCTGTCCTTTTTCTGGACTTCCGGACCAGGCTACCCTTACTATCAAGTATATACCTGACAAATTGTGCATAGAACTAAAATCTTTAAAATACTATCTTTACTCCTTTCGTCAGGTGAAAATATTCCATGAGCACGTAGTCAATAAGGTCCTGGAGGATTTAGTAGCTGTGCTGGATCCTATAGAGATGACTATTGAGGCTAAATTCACTCTTAGAGGAGGCATAGCTAGTACAGCTATCGCTACCTATAAAAAGGAAGAGAAAAGGTAGATACTTACAAAAAAAGATGGAGATGTAGAAGTAGTTTAACTGAAGCTCGAAGGAAAAAGAGATGAGAACAATAGTTTCTACGGGAAGAGGCGGAACAGGAAAGACTACTTTTATTGCTTTATTGACCAAATATTGGAGAAAGAAAAAATCTTTACTCCTTGTGGATATAGATCCTGACGAGAATTTGGCAGAGATGGTAGGAATAGACTTGCAGAAAGAAGGCATAAAAACTATCTCAGACATACTTTTTGATATCCAGAAGGGAAAAGTAGGGGAGGAGTTAAAATCATTGCCTAGACCAGTTCAAATTGAATATATGTTTCATCTTTGTTTATATGAAGGGGATGGCTTTGATTTATTCTCCTTAGGAACAAAATGGACAGAAGGGTGTTATTGTCAGCCGAATAATATTCTGAAGTCAATTATTCCCAAGTTATCAAAGAACTATGACTATACTTTCATTGACTCATCGGCAGGATTAGAACATCTGAATAGGAAAGTAATGTCAGAGATAGATAGTATAGTTGCTATAGTTGACCCGTCAAGAAAATCCTTCCATAATGCCAGAAGGTCATTAGGAGTTGTCAGAGAAATCGGAATTAAATTCAAAGATTTTTATCTTGTTTCCAATTATAGATTTTCTAATAGTCTGAAAGAATCAATCAAAGAATTGGGATTGAAATATTTGGGTAAGATAGATTATGATGAAAATGTTGAAGGATATATTTTAGAGGGAAAATCTTTACTTGGCCTACCGGAGGATTTCCCTGCCTTTCTTTCTGTCAAAAAGATTATAGAGAATATGGGTTAATAACTTGCTATTTGTTAATTCTATAATCTGGGAATTTCAATAATGCCCTTTGGTTAGACGGGGGAGCAGGCCCGACTTGCTCGAGCGAAGCGAGAGTCGGCTTTGCCGATCGGGCCGTTGAGGGGGAATATTTTCCCCCTCAATATCTTATAATTGAGAGAGATAAGATAGTGGGAGACTCAGGAGAACCAGGTTTAAAAGGGGATAAATATAGAGTAAGGAAGGCTATATGAAGAAAAAGGTTAAGGTTACTTTCTATCCCAAAGAAAAGATAGTTGAAGTAGACAAGGGAACGAATCTATGGAAAGCAGCTAATCAGGCAGGAGTATACATTAACAGTGTCTGTGGAGGAGATGGGATTTGTGGAAAATGTCGCCTTATTTTAAAGAAAGGAGCGGTGGAGACAAAATCTACCACCCTCCTAACTAGAGATGAAGTTAAAAAAGGTTATATTCTTGCCTGCCAGACTAGGGTAGAAGGAGATGTGATAGTAGAGGTTCCTGTCGAATCGAGGGAGAAAAAAAGGAAAATATTGGTGGACAAAGATGCTGGTCGTTTTCGAGCTCTTCATCCTTCTCTTGAGGAAAAGGTTCCTTTTAAATACGAACCTCTAGTACAAAAAATGTACCTGGCACTCTCTCGACCCTCTCTTCATGATAATCTGTCTGACCATGTGCGTCTTTACCGCTATATCCAGCGAAAAAAGAAGATTCCTGTAATGCAAAGTGGTCTTAAGGTAATACGTTCTTTACCAGAGCTCTTGCGAAAAAACGACTGGAAAATAACAGTAACTCTGGGGATGAGGGGAGGAACAATAGAGGTTATTCAGCTGGAAGGAGGAGATACCACGGGGAAAAATTATGCTGTAGTAATTGATGTTGGAACTTCTACAGTAGTAGCTCATCTGATAGATTTGAATACCTGTGAGACTATAGACGCTGAGGCTACCTATAATTCCCAAAAGGTTTATGGTGAGGAAGTTACCCGGCGAATAATTTATGCCGAGCAGAACAGATTAGATAAGTTAAGGGAGGTCGTAGTCGGTGATATAAACAATCTTATTACTGCTCTGGTCACTAGAAGCAAAGTAAGATTAAATGATATTATGGCTATTCTTTGTGCTGGAAACACCGCTATGGTTCACTTTCTTTTAGGATTCAATCCTTCCCGGATAAGGAAAGAACCTTATATTCCCGTTTGTATTTCTCCTCCTCCTATTAGAGCTGTCGAAATAGGAGTGAAGGTTAATCCTCGTGGTCTTCTTTATTGTCTTCCCAGTATAGCCAGTTGGGTAGGGGCAGATATTACGGCTGGTATTCTAGCTACAGGTCTTTACCGGGCAAAGGATTTGACTATGCTTATAGATATAGGGACAAATGGGGAGATTGTTATTGGTAACAGGGAGTGGATGGTTTGTTGTTCTGCTTCTGCTGGTCCGGCCTTTGAGGGAAGTGGGGTAAAGTGTGGGATGAGAGCAGCTGAGGGAGCCATAGAGAAGGTGAGTATTACGTCAGGAAAGGATATTAAATATACCACTATAGGTGATAGCAGACCGATGGGAATATGTGGCTCGGGATTGATTGATATCATAGCTGAGTTGTTTACCGCTGGTTTTATTGATAGGTCGGGAAGGTTGGACCTTTCTAGAGATAAGAGAATTAGAGAAAGAGATGGAGAGGCAGAATTTGTTTTGGTCCCTGCTCAGCATTCAGCAACAGGGGAGGATATAGTACTTACCCAGCCGGATATTGATAGTTTGGTCAGGGCGAAAGCGGCTATTTTTGCCGCGGTAAATATACTGATTAGCTCACTTAATTTAGAATTCGAGGATATAAGAAGAATATATTTGGCCGGGGGGTTCGGAAATTACCTTGACAGAAAGAAAGCTCTTACCATAGGGCTCATACCAGATTTACCCTTAGAGAGAATTCAGTTTGTGGGAAACACTTCTATTATGGGAGCAAAGATAGCTATGCTTTCACAGGAGGCTTTAGAGACATGCTATGAAATCAGTCGAAAAATAACTTATTATGACCTTATCACTCATTCCAATTATATGGATGAATTCATGTCAGCTAAGTTTTTACCTCATACTGACCTGGACAAGTTTCCTGATGTAGCCATTCTAAAGACTTGAGGTGAGAAAATGAAAAGCAAAGTTTATTTTGCCAGAGCAAGAGCTCAATCCAGAGAGACCAGTCTTGTAAATAAGACAGGTAAGCTTTTTAAAGAAGCAGGTTTCGATAAGATTATGAAAGGGGATGATCTGGTAGCCATTAAACTCCATTTTGGCGAGAGGGGTAATACCAGATTCATTAGACCTATTTATATAAGGGAAGTCGTGGAGCAAGTTAAGAAAATGAAGGCTAAACCATTCTTAACTGATGCCAATACTCTTTATCGAGGAAAGAGAAAGAATGCTGTAGACCATTTGAATACAGCTATTAGTAATGGTTTTTCCTATGCCACAATTGGTGCACCGATTATTATTGCTGATGGACTCAAAGGGAAGAGTTTTAGCGAAGTGAGAATTAACAAAAAGCACATCAAGAGTGCATTTTCATCCGGAGAAGATAAATTCAAGGACTTACATCCCGTAGTAGAGGCTCACTTGCAGATTGACTATGCGGAAAGGCTGGGTTTAGGGAGTAAAAGATATGATTTGGTGGAGATATGAACAAGGTGATAGATTATGAGTCAGATATTCGGGCCAGTACCCTCTAGGAGGTTAGGATTTTCTTTAGGTATAGACACAGTCCCTTATAAAACTTGTAGCCTTGATTGTATCTATTGCCAACTAGGAAAGACGACTAATAAAATTATCGAGAGAAAAGAGTATATATCTTGTGAGGATATTCTGCCTGAAATAGAAGAGATTCTTAAACAGAAAAAAAAGATTGATTATATTACTTTTTCCGGCTCCGGGGAACCCACCTTAAACTCCGGGATAAAAACGATGATTAATAATATCAAAAAATTAACCTCCGTTCCTATAGCCGTATTAACCAATGGAACTCTTCTTTTTCAACCAAAAATACGGGAAGAGTTAATGGAGGCAGATTTAGTTATTCCTTCTCTGGATGCAGTAAGTGAGGAAATATTTAAGAAGATAAATCGCCCTCATTATTCACTGAAAATTGATAAAGTGATAGATGGATTAAGTGTTTTTTCCCAGGAGTTCAAGGGGGAAATCTGGTTGGAGATTATGGTAGTTAAGGGAATAAACGATTCTCCCCAGGAAATAAAGAAGATGGCTGAGATAACTCAAAAGATGAAGCTCGGTAAGATTCAGTTAAATACTGTTGTTCGTCCTCCAACAGAAGAATTCGCTCAGCCTGTCGACTTAGAGGATTTAAAGAAGATAAAGAGGACTCTAGGGGAAAAGTGTGAAATTATAGCTGGATTTAAGAGACCAAATCAAGAATTTTATAGGGAGGATATAGAGAAAGGGATATTAACTATGGTTAAGAGACGCCCAGTTACCCTGCTTGATATTTCTCGTTCCTTAGGAATACATCAGAATGAGGCAATAAAATACCTTAATATACTGGAAAAAGAAGGCCAAATATTGACTAAAGTTTATAGAGAAAAAAGATACTACTACCAAAAAACAGCGTATAGCGTTTAGTTAATTGTTCATAGTTCATTGTTCATCGACAGAAAACAATAAGATGGTAAGTGGTGAGTGGCAATTGGTTGCTTGTTGCTCGTCGCTTGTTGCTCGAGAGAAAGAGAGAAGAGTTTGAGTTCTACGCGCGCAATACTCGTTCCCTTCTCCCCTGTGGGGAGAGGGATGGGGTGAGGGGAAAATTAACCGCATAACTGCTTAACCAATTAGCTAACGGGCTAGTGACCAATAAACTATGAACTACGAACAATAAGAACTGTTCCGAGGTTTGTGTGGAGGTGATAGAATATGCGTGGTCCTCCTTGGTGGCGAGGAAAATTGAAGAATGCTGGGTTTAGGTTAACTCTACCTCGACAGATTATCCTGAATGTTTTAACTACAACTCCTAAACACTTAAGTGCAGAGGAGATATTTCTCCTGGTTCATAAAAAGTATCCGGGGATTGGTCTGGCTACAGTCTATCGCACTCTGGACCTATTAACCGACATCAATCTTATCAGTAAATTTGATTTTGGCGACGGGAGGAGTCGCTATGAGCTAATAGGTCGATCTCCCAAGGGATACCATCATCATCTGGTTTGTGTTCGATGTGGACGGATAGTTAATTTTAGTGATTTTCCTGAGAGAGAGAAAAGCTTCATCCAGAAGCTAGAGATTGAACTATCTCAGAGATATGAATTCAAAATAGATTCTCACCGAATTTACTTTTACGGAGTATGTAAGGAATGTCAGTAAGTTCTGATGATATTCTGTTTGACAGGAAAATGACTAATTAGATAAGATATATTTAGGTATAGGAATTTCAAAGAATTTTATGAATGGTATGTAAGGTAAAAAGAAAAGTTCTCTCTCCCTAGAAGGAAAGGGCGGGAGTGAGATGCGAACAACATACGCAATACGCATCACGCACGACGCAATACGAAATAGCCGAGCGTA
>CAZQMG010000007.1:0-15972 GCA_964594375.1 uncultured Clostridia bacterium
CAAAACGAACAATCTCCATATTTATGCATTGATCTTACCTCCCTTGGCTCTCGTTTAAGATGCTCACCGCCTCGCACCCGTTGCTACCCACGCGCTCTCTTCATTCATCGCGCAGTAACTCTCCGAAGCCGGCCGGTCTCGCTGTCATTCGCTACGCTCATTTTTCCTCCACAGGAGGCGCTTGACTCGGCTTCGAGCCCCAATGGATATTAAAAGCTGGCGGACGCAGTTGCAACCAATTCGAACCATCGGTGAAATATCCGCCCACATCAAAATACTTCCTGTCCACCAACCCTATTTATATCAAAAACTATCTAAAAAAGCAACCCAACTACGCTTGCTCGGAATGAGCTATAGGGAAATTGCCAAAAGCTTAAATATCAACAAGAAAACCGCTACAAAAGCTTGTAAGTATGAAGGGAGGTAAACAAATGTTCTGGCCATTGAGCATTTATAGGTTAATGCATCCCCAGGAGAGATATATCTGGGTCCAAATCCGCATCCTACACGAAACTGACAAGGCTATATTGATCGACAATGGAAGGAAAACCTGGATCCCAAAATCCCGGACACATAAAATAAGACTAAAGAACAATATCTTTGAGATTTACGTTAAAGAAAGTACTGTTGGATAATGTCTTCTTGACCGAGTAACACCTGAAAAAACGAATCATTCTAGACTCGTAAAATATATTTACAGTCTGGATAATTGTCGCATCCTAAGAATGTAGATATTTTTCCCCCTTTCCTACTAACTTTCACCTGTATATGTCCCTCACAACCATCTTGAGGACACTTTATATGTGCACCGTCAATTCGATATTTTAGATCCTTGATAGGTATGTTAGCTGTCTCTTGGCACTTTCTATTAGCGCATCCCAGGAAAATTCCGTATCTACCAAATCTAATTTCCAATCTTCCTTCGCATTTTTCACATTCTTTCTCTTCTTCCTTTAGCACATTTCTGATTACCGCCCTCCATTTATTCTTTTCTTCTAATCTAACTCGACCCACACCAATCAAACTCCCCAAGCCAAAATTATTTATGACTTCTTCGATTATCTCCTTTTGAGAAAATCTTAACATATCTTCTTCTGTTCTTGAGTGAGAAAATATATTCAGACTTCCTTCCCACCATATTCTATCGGAAATAAAGGCTCGTTTTTGATGTATGTTAGAACGATACTTAATAGTTGCCCCTATATCTTCCAGATAATTCAAAGCCTCTTTAACCGAATCATTGAATAATTCTAAATTTCTATATCTTTTTTCGGTGAAGACCACCAGTTTTGCACCTTTGTCTATTATTGCCTTCAACACATCCATAAGCTTGCTAACCCTGGCAAATTGTATAAATGGGCTGTAAATGAGCACACACTCACCTTTTTTAACACCTAAAAGGTCTTCTTCAAAAATCTCATAAAAATCGGTTTGGTCAACCACACAAAAATGTTCCATCATAAGAGGTTTATCTATGTTCTTTCTGAACATCTTTTTGCTGACTAGCATTTCTTGATAATAACCTTCTACGACGGTCTTGGAAATGAACACTTTGTTTTTGTTTTTGAAATGGCCCAGTACTTTAAACATGAGAGAATCTTTCTTGAGTTTGCCATTCAGATATACACTGTCACCGACTATGATTAGTTTTGTTTTTGGTCTTGTAACTGCTACGTTCAACATTCGGTCTGATTCGTCAGACCCGTCATAAAAAAATCCTGGTCCACCCTTCTTGCCTCGCGATATGACTGTATCAAATATGATTATTTCGTTTTCAAGGCCTTGAAATTTATGAACGGTAGAGATTCTTGCTTCCCCCTTAGGTAGCAATACTTGTTTCATTCTATTAATAAACTTTGCCTGAGCTCTATATGGAGTAATGATCCCTATTTTCTTATCCGATATACCGTCGTTCCCAGCTCTTTCCATCAATTTAACGATAAGAATTGCATGATAGAGGTTGAAACAAGAATGAGAGGGCGTGGAAGTACACCAAGGGTTAGCAGATGAGGTATCACAAAAGACAATCGGTTGGTCCGGATATGGATCTCTTTTCAGAATATCGTCGTTGTTTCTATTCTTTACTTTAGGACTATCTTCCAGTCTATTATTGTAAGGTTGGTAGACAAGAGTATTGCATATTTCAGATATCGCCGGATCCATTCTAAATTGTTCGTTTAAAGCTACCAATCTTTGGTCTTCGTCTTTTTCTTTTATATTTTTTTTCAGAGCGGAAAATTCAAATATGTCCGTATGCAAGTATTTATTCTTGCTCTGTGCAATAGGGGCCAACTGCTTGAAATCTCCTATTACAACTATCTTATCTAAAGATAATCCTGAAGCAAAAAACATGATAGGCAAAGGAACCATACTCGCTTCATCGATTATTACCATGCTAAAATTCATCGAGGAAATTATCTGTGAACTATAGCTTTGTGTCATTGTAGTTATTATTACTTTAGCTTCCTTAACGATATTATCTTCTACTTCCCTAATCTTTTCGTTTAACGCTTTGATTGTTTTGTTTATGTCTTTTACCTGTGGCAGGTTTTTGCCTTTCCTTACCTGTAGATCGTGCCAATCTATATCTCTTCTATCTTCGATTGGAAAGAATTGAGTTTCATATTTGCACTTGGGACAAGAAAACGCCAATCTTTGATTCTTAACTCTTAGTTTCTCTTTACAGCCAAAACACACTACTATCACACTATTCTTGTTTTCAAGCCTACTTAATAATGTGTTTTCATTTATGAACTCCTCATTTTCATGAATAAAGTGAAGAGCATTGTAACTCCCGAAGTACTTTCTTTTAAGATCGTCAAGAGCGTCCTCAGAATGGATTTTTTCTTGCTGAAGATTTTTGATTGTTTCTTGTAGATTGTTTATGGCGTGTATCACCTCTGTTTTTTGCAAAGTCAATTCAGGAATATTGAGACCGGAAAAGAATCTGCGTACCTTATTTGCACTCTCAGCTTTTCTAATCTTCTCTTCGACCCTCTCCAAACTTACCTCGTGTTGTTTTATATTGTCTACCGCATTATTCTCTTTTAGCTTTTTCTCATTTAAATAAGCCTTGGCCCTATTTAGCTCATCTGAATACTGTTCAACTTGTTGCTTTTCAGAAAGTAGCTTTTCGATTTTCCTGTTTTCGTCGCTTAAACTCTTTAGTCTTATTACTTGCTTCTCCAGTTCTTTGGACAATTCATCTGTCTTTCTTCTCGCTATATCTGAAAGACGAACAAGTGGTACATCTTTATCCTTCAGGACCCTATTTTTCTCATCCTCGATAATATTGCCAAATCTCACAACTTTCCCTTCTATTAGATAGTCCTCGCTCCTACTGCATTCTATTATTCTCTCTGCAGCCTTATCTGTGGCAACATTTGTATGAGATAAGACGAGAACTTTATTGTCACCATCTTTATGTTTTTCTACATAACACCTAACAATATTGCCCAAAGTAGTAGTTTTACCTGTCCCCGGTGGACCCCAAATGAATAGTACCTCATTGTCTAAGGAACTACGAATCGCTTGTTTTTGACGATAGTTTAGGTTTACTGTCTCAACTGGCAACGGCTCACTGCTTCTACTTACGGTTAATGAAGTACCTCTTAGTCCAAAAAGTTTTTCAATTATCTCGTAATTAAACTGTGAGTTGATTTTTTTCGGGTCTTCAAGGATAGATTTGATTTTTTCCAGAAGAAACTTAGCAGAAGACACTAAAATAGCAGAAGCAACAAACTTGCCCAAATCCTTGGTTACAGCAATCGTGACCTCAAAACCACCGATGGTAATTATAAACCCTTTTGTTGAATCATTGCCTAGTTTTACCTCTACCGGCAAATCGTCGGGCAAATCAATGATATCATCAGTCATAAACCTATATATGAAATACTCGCCTTCCTGTTTAATGAATTCTCCATTCGCTATGTGGTATCTAGAAGAGCTAGATCCCTTTTCGTCGATTTCTCTTATCTCTTCACTTATCGCATCTACTAGCTCTCCCCTTAATTTGTCAATATTCTCAGGGGTCTTAGGTTCAGATCTTTGTTTCATGGAGGACTCTTTTTGTGTCACATTTCCTCTCTCTGTTTCTTACAGATGCAATTATAGTGGATGAAGCACTTGGAGCAGCTCTTTGCCGTGTCTATGGCTGTATTAATTATATCTCATGTGCCCCCCCAAGTTTCTGTTCTAGACCTTTCTATTTGATAACTAGCTTGATATAAATTTTACTCAGGTCATATAAGTACATCTCGAGAAAGTGATTATATGAGTCTCTGTGAAGGCCTTTCTTTCTTGTCAATCAGCATATGCCTTGATTTAGCCCAGCTTTGTTTGTTTGTTAAGCCATTATCTATCTTTAATTTTTCCAATTCTTTTAATCACCCTTGAAATCTTTCATTTTACCTAATTTACCATTTTTTCCTATAATTTCTTTGCTCTTCATTTCTTAAATTATCCAATAGACACACTTGTCCTGTTGCAGGATCTTTATATTTCCAAAAAGTCCAACCATTGGTTTCTTTCCCCCTTTTTACCCACTTGGCAGCTGCTGATGGAGATGAATACTCCTTACCATTGTAGATTACCTTAGGGCTCCAATTATCAACTTTTTTTGCCTCTAATGATACGTCTTCCCCAGGTATTATTGCTTCATAATAATTATCTTTGTATTTCACAAAAATCCTAAGAAAGTCATTGGCCTTATTGGTTCCCTCGACGAATTTCTCCCATTCATCAAACTTAAAGGCGCAACTTGCGGAAACGTCATCCGAAGTGATATATAGTCCTATCCTTTCACCTTCAAGCTTATACATTACAGATAAAAACTCACCAATTTTGGTTTCTGGTAAAAGTTCTTTTTTCAATTTCCACTCCTTTGCAAAGACTCGTTGAACTCCCAAAGATAATCTAACCTTTCTCGGTAAATTTCTATTATCTCTTCTTCATCTATAGCTTCAATAGGGACAGCGCCCATTTATTGATTCTTACTCATACACAATATCACCCATATCTTCAGTAAATTTCTTCGAGCACAATCTCAACGCCACTCTAAATATTACCTAAGAGCATTCTCATCTTCAAAAGAACGTTCCTAATTATTTCTCCTCTGAGTAACACAAGATGAGGAAGATCTGTTGCTGCAACTCTTGATATTCGTGGCATGTCAAAAGATTACATACAGCGATCCATCCGCCCATAATAATAGGCACTGCCCCTCTTTCTCCCGTTCCACAATCGCAGAGGGTGGAGCGATAGGTGTTGCCGCAGCAGAGGGTGTTTTTGATGGGATTACACGCGACTATTATTTATTAATGGGTTTCAACTATTCTATTGAAGGAGGTTTGCAGGCTTCTTAGGTTTATTGAATTCTATGAATATCCCGTGTTCCCGCCGCTAACTGAAAGAATGGCAAGGCGGAGATTGTTTATTCAGGTCTTGAAATTGTTAAATTCTAACTGTCTGCCTTCTTCTATCTTCCTCCTAGATTTGGTCAACGCTGAGTAACGTTTTCTTGTAAAGACAGTTAGCATGGATTCCTTTCTCTGGTAAGAGTATTTCACATTATAAATGTCACGGTCTTTCGAATCCTTGGATGCGTAGCCTATTTCGACGAAGGCATCTAGTGCTTGTCTAATCCAAGCTTCTCTGGGAACTTTTGGCTGCCGGTCATCTGCCCTGGGAAAAGAATACGCCTTTTCTAGCTTTTCGGTTGCTTCTCCGGTATTTACCAGAATATTTTTTCCAGTTTTCTTCCCTTTTTTTTCTTCCATAAGCTCATTGAAGATATTCATCCAGAGCACAATCATCGTGTGTTCTACTGGGGGTTCAGCATCATAGAATTTTGCCCTTGACATCTCCTCCACTATCTTATCTAAGGGAATGCCGACAGGATCTCCCCCAAGCTTACGTTCTATATTCGGATTTGAGAAAGAACCGTAGTATTTTTCAATCTTAAAGTAATCATGAGCCTCACTTATTAGTGCACAAGCAATTAAAATGAAATTCTTCTGAAACGTTCTACCTACGAAGTATCCTTTCGCTGTATTCTTCTTGAGGTCGTCTACCAGCAAAGAGAGGTCGTGTAGGCTAATTCTCTCGTTAGCTGTTTTCCACCCGACTAGATCGGCGTCGTAATGTCCGATTTGCTCATAGGCTTTTAGAAAATCTTGCTTAGTGCTCGCTGTTATTTTCACCTCAGCGACTATCCCGTAGTCGTTCGATAATTGTACAACTACATCTGGGGTTACAGTATTATCAAGACCATTCGGGCTTCTCGAAAGCCTCCTCCCGGGCAGAAAGTATGAATCTGATAGATAATCTCTTTGAGCATCATCCCATCTAACAGCTGAATCAAACGCTATGATGGCTTGTATTGTCCTCTCATAAGAATCTACTTGTTCTCTTATCTTCTTTATGTACTCTTTTTCGTCTGCTTCCATGGGCCTAGGCAGTCTCTTTCGTATCTTTCAAAAGACCCTCCTTAAACTCTCTTGAGATATGGTCGCATAGTCTACTTAGTGAGCTCATACTGGAAATAGTCTGGGGCGCTATCGTAATTCTACTGTCAGATAGAATCCATATTTCATAATTTGAATTGTCGATGTAGTCCGTAACGGTCATATGCAAGTAAGGATTATCATGAACTACCGAATAGGCTAGATGCGGCAGCTTCCTAAGTACGTTTACTAGACGACGATTCTGTTCTTTATGCTTAAAAATAGGCTCATCAAACTCAATAAAGAGGGGTTTAACCTGATAATTAGTGTTTTCTGTGCGTGCTCTATTGCTTAGTTGTTCTCTTCTTCTAAAAAAAATGCGTATACTTCTTTCGAGAATAGTCTCATAAAACAACTTGAATTGCAGCTCACATTTGAAAACTCCCTTTCTTGATATTGAGCCACCGAAAACTTTTCGTTTACCTATGGCGGTTTCCTCTAATAAGTCAAACCACATTTTTTGCATCCAAGCGTCATTTTGCCTTGTTTGTTCAAAAACTTCTTTGTATGGCAAGTCTGTCCAAGTCAAATCCGATTCTTTTTTCTTCCTTGAGTCTACACTTGTAATTCTTGATTTTCGTGACAGCTTTGTGAGCATTATGGCACCTTGCGGCCTTGAAGAAGCAAGACTGTCCAACATTTCTTCCATCTCCCAGGAATAGAAGAACGGTAATGTGAAAATCGGATACAAGTATCCAATATATTTAAGCAATCCCAGTTCAAAGAAAGATGTTTTTTCGTTGGTCAGAACAACATAAATGCCGCGCTCATTATGTCTGAAAAGCAGAAACCTTCCTACAATAGTCTTTTTCCTCTTTCGCCCATACTCTCTCGAGAGTTGTCCGATGTAAATTCCATTGTGAAAATGTTGCCTCTCAACCCTGAATTCGCCAATTGCTCCCTTCTCGAAATGCTCATAAGCGTCTTTTTCGGAAACAAACAGAACACATCTAACCGGGCCACATGTAGTCACGTAATTATGTATCTGTTCGATCATGGCCTCATAATTAGTGTGCGAAGCATACAAAGTCGTATTGGTAAGAAAAGAGTCATTGGACAAACTCATATTTCTCTTCCTCCATCACAATTCTACCTAAATCACTGACAATATGCAAGAATGCTTTTTATCTTTAATAGGGACAGTGACCATTTATTAGCTCTCACGAGGTCTCCCGCGGGGTAAAGCCTTCAGTTGTCGCCCAAGCAGCCCTTCTATTCTGCTTATAAAACCATCATCCCCATAAGGACGTCCGATCCGGATATTACTCCGTACCTCATATGGAGAGCATTAACTGTCCGTGTAAGTGAATCTTCTCCCGTGGGAACACAGATAAAATACACATGATAACTCATAAGACAATATGCCCATATTTTCAAGAAGTATCTTAGAGCATAATCTCTGAGCCACTCTAGATATTGTCTGAAATCATTATCATCTTCAAAGACACATTGCTGATAATTTTCCCCTTGATGAGTAACATGGTCAGTTCTAGTCTTTGTTTCCTTCGATTTTCTCAGATAATCATATTTTCCCGTCGCTCATTCTCCCTTTTTAATATTCTTGGTAATCCATTCGCGTATTTTTTCTGTTAGAACATTTAGTTTATACTCAATAGGTCTCTTTGAGCCTGTCCATTTAATTAATTCTTCAATTTCTAAAATTCCTAAGACCATTCTAATTTTGTACTCTTCTGCCTTTCCTTTAAACGGTCTATCAGATGATAGATTTTGTCCTTCAAGCATAGAAAAAATCAGATAGGTGTTGATTACGTTTTGACTTTTGAATGCTTCAATTATCTTTTCTAAGATTATGTGAAAGTGAACTATTGGACAATAATGTTCATAAGGATTATCCTTTTTTGCTATAGCAACAACAGAATGCCCCCTTATATTCCATTTGAAATATTTTGAAACAAGTTTCTTTTTAAATACAGGCTTTTCCTTGATATCTGAGACTGGTGGAGAAATAAGTTCTTTCTTCTCTTCGAGACTAATAAGAAGATTAGATATCTGGCGGAAAATGTTTGCCATATCTTTTATTCTGATTGTTAATATATATTTGTTTTCGGAAATTTCTTTGACCCCATTTATGAATGGAAGTTTTAATAAGCTAATAATATACTTAATGTCCTCAGTTTCAATATCAAGCCCTACAATCTTTTCTCTTCCAGCCAAACTATCAAAGGTAAAATAGCCCAGATGATCCTGTAAGGATTGCATCTCCTCAATGATTACTCTGAATTGTTCTAGCAAATTTCTTCTGGAAAGGTTTTGGGTTAATAAGTCCTCTAATTGGGTACTTCGATCGCCTTTACCTCTGAATAAGTCTTTTAATTCAGTTAAAGTAAAAGGAAATTTCGAATGCGCCTCAACGAGTTTTACTAAGTCCTCTGTTTTTAACAAAGATACATTATGCTCGTTTGCTCTTTCCTCTAAATTACCTCCAGCAAAAGTTGGACCAATAACAACTACAAAATCTGTTCTATTTTTGTCTTTATGGTCTCTTAATGAAAGCCAATCTATTTGGCTATCTGTGATTCTGCCTGATTTACTTGTTTTACCATCGACACTGACTTTAAACGATTCTTGACCGATATTCGCTGTTAGGAGTACATCCGTATCTCCACTCCCTCCAATTAATTCCGCTTCAAACCCTAAAAATGAAAAAGCGTCTTTTAGGGTTTCTTCAAAATTTGTAGGAGAGGTACTATCATATTGTCTTTCTTCCAAGTACTTAATGATCAAGTCTACTTGTGGTGGAATTTTCATCGTTTTATCTTTTCCTTCCTTCGCTTTTTCATCCCATTCCCTCAATCCAAACAATCCTGATTTTACTTTCGTAAATAAGGATTTTTCCTTTTTTTTGTTTATATCGGCATAAATCACTGCACCCATTGTTGCATCTGGGGTCTTGCCATCAGTCTTTATTAACCCATCTCTTAATGCAATTTGAGTAATCTCTCTTGCTGGAATTGGTCTTTTCTCATCTTTCAGCACATGGTATGCAGCTTGTTTGAAATTCATTATGTCTACCTATGTCCTACACAGTGATTCCGCTTATGTATCTTTTGCAACTCAACAGCCATTTACCCATGACTTCATATGACGACCCCTTGTGTACGACGTACCCGAAGAAATAACCCGAAGGGAAAAGCAGGATCGAAGCGTATGTGGTGTGTTGCGTGAAGTTTACTAAGATACATATTCCGTAACATAACGTGTAATTCTCGCTTTTCGCTTGTTTCCTGAAGTATCAGTGCATGTATAGTTGAGTTCAAAGTCCTTAGGAACTCGGAAAGTTTTTTGAATATTTTTATCTAAACTTTCTGTCATCTCACCAAACTTTTTATAAGCTTCTGGATCGACATTATCCAAAAACTCCTTATCCCACGCAACTACATATATTGAAGTCAACTGCATTTTCATTTTATATGCAAATGCTAGCAGATAGCTTTCTATTCCAGAAAGAATCTTACTTGTCCTTCCCACAGGTATAACACCAGTTTTTATACCTTTAGAAATATATTCTAAAGGCACTTCCTGACGATATTCTCTTATGGCTATTTTAAAAAGAAAATTAACTAAACCAGCTACCTCATCAAACATTTCTGGAGCAGGAGACCTTCCCAACA
Organism: uncultured Clostridia bacterium; assembly: GCA_964594375.1. Taxonomy (GTDB): domain Bacteria; phylum Aerophobota; class Aerophobia; order Aerophobales; family AE-B3A; genus AE-B3A. Next base: position 10,136 of record CAZQMG010000007.1, read on the forward strand.
TTCTTTTTGAATAATCGTCAAGCTCCACAAGCAGCAGCCTTGTAAATAAGCCCATTTCATCAATTTCAACAATTTTACCGTTCCATTCATTTATCTCCTCTGATTTATCTATAGCAGGCTGATATTCGTTACGAAAAAACCAATCCAATACCTTTCTATCTCTGATTTCTTTAAGCAAATTTTTAATAAGATTCAAGTCCATTGAAAACTCCAGAGGTTCTTTTAAGATATGTCTTATTCCAATAAGAGAAGTCTGTTTAACCAAAGCATTAGTGAGTAGAACTATATTCTTTTCCTGTAACTCTGCTGGATTAAGACGCACAACAATCTCATTTTCTTTAATGTGGGCTGTTTTCCCTTCCATGCCCTCAAACCACTCTACTTTTATAGCCTTAGGCAAGTGTCCTTTTCCAAAAGGCATGGTACGACGGGCGAGATTGATACGACTGCTAATATCATTTTCTATATATTTTTTCTCTGCCTCGCTCTTTCCAGATATTTTGTATACTGTCTTATAAATGCGAGCACGCCAAGCTGCGCTACGATCCTCATCAAGTATTACTCTTAATAGATAATAAATGACTCCAATAAAAATTAAGAGAATTCCCCATGATCTATATTTGTTTACTAACTCGATGAGTGTCACCAAATACGATATCATGTTTTATCACCCCTCAAATGTGAAACAAATTCATGAATACACGATTCCTTATCACAACAAAGCAGTAAATCCTCTGATTTGCGGGTAACTGCTCTAAAGTTGTCAAGCGTTATTATCTCCCCACAGATATTACAGCGAATCCCACCTTTCGCTAATTTTTCAGATAATCCCATTGATTCAAAAAAATTGGCAACATCTTTGTGATAAATGGTTCGAATAACTTCTTTTTCTTTTCTTATCATTGCATCACTTCATTTCTATGTAAATTTCGCCAACTGTAACCGCATTATTGCATTTATGCTTCCAATTTAGAATATTGTCCGCGGCATTGCGGATACTTCTTGCTATAGTTGAAATACTTTATCTTTATTCAAAAGTATCTAAGGGATTCTTAATCTTACCCAAATCTTTAGTGCTTTATTGTATGCCAAAATCTTCTTAAAACAAAAGCAATCGACAACTGGCTTTGAATTTCATCGCTAAGACAGCCCCTTTGAGGGAATAAGAAAGGAAACTGGGAACCCATCCTTCACCTTACTCATCCAAGAAATAACCAGCTGGTTTTTTGAGAACTTTGGCGATTTTAACCAGAGTTTTTATAGACGGTAACGATGCACCGGTTTCATAACGAGAGATGCTTTTTTGCTTGGCGTTAATCTTTTCGGCAAGTTGAGTTTGGGTTAGATCCAGTTCTACGCGGCCTAGTCTTATCTTTTTGCCTAGTTTCTTTGGATCCATTTGCTTCCTCTTTTCTGGAAGAAACACGAAGACAGATTCGTGAAAATCCTGTTTCCAAAACGAGATTGCTTCGCTCCGCTTGCAATGACAAGCGAAGAGTATGTCGCTGCGCTCATTTTCCATCCCCCGGAAGCGTTCGGGTTGGCTTCGAGTCCCACGTTCTTTCCTTCCCCCTCACCCCTTCCCTCTCCCCTGAGGGGAGAGGGTGCAAGACACGAGATATAAGCAATAAGCAACGAGCAACTAGCGACAAGCAACGAGTTTATGGCGGAGGGACTGGGACTCGAACCCAGACGGGCATTGCTGCCTTTCACCGGTTTTCAAGACCGGCCCCTTGCCAATTCGGACACCCCTCCGACTATGTTTTCTCTATCCACTCCATCCCCATCATATAAGGACGCAGTACTTTCGGGATAAGAACACGACCATCTTTCTTCTGGAAATTCTCCAGGATAGCTACCACTGTTCTCCCTATGGCTAATCCAGAGCCGTTGAGAGTATGCACATAGTGGGTAGATTTGTTGTCCCTATCCCTGAACTTTATGGAAGCTCTTCTGGCCTGGTAATCTTCATAATTAGAGCAGGTAGATATCTCCAGAAACTTATCCTGGCTGGGAAGCCAAACCTCAATATCATAGCCAAAAGCAGCCGAAAAACCCAGTTCTTCTCCGCATAATCTCACTACTCGATAGAACAGCTTCAATCTTTTCAATACTTCTTCTGCTTCTGAAGTCAACTTCTCCAGTTCCTCATAGGAAGTTTGAGGAGTGGTAAATTTAACTAATTCCACTTTATTGAATTGATGCTGCCTGATTATTCCCTGAATCTTCTTGCCATAAGCACCAGCCTCTCTCCTGAAACAGGGAGTATATGCAACATAGGACAATGGAAGAATATCTTCATCGAGAATCTCTTCCCGGTGAAGGTTGGTCACCGGCACCTCAGCCGTAGGAACAAGATAATAATCATCTCTTTCGCACTTATAGAGGTCTTCTCGAAATTTGGGAAGCTGTCCCGTCCCTGTAGCAGCAGCCGAATTGGTGACGAAGGGAGGAAGAACTTCCGTGTAGCCCTGACTGACATGAAAATCGAGCATAAAATTAATTAAGGCTCTCTCCAGACGTGCCCCTAATCCTTTACATACTACGAATCCTCTTCCTGCTATTTTGGCTGCCCGTTTAAAATCAAATATTTGCAAAGATTCACCGATTTGTTGGTGGTCTTTCAAGGAAAAGTCAAATTGAGGTATTTCGCCCCACCTTCTTTCTTCTATATTCTCACTACCGGCTGGAACTTTTGAATGGAGCACATTAGGAAGATTGAGGAGAAAATCTCTTGCTTTTTCCTCCAGACTCTTTCGCTTTAATTCGTACTTGTCTATCTTTGAAGAGATATCTTTGACTTCCTCTATTAAGTGCTGAGAATCCTCCTTCTGTTGCCTCAATGCTCCTATTTTCTTTGAATACAAATTCTGCTTATGCTTCAAGTCATCGCACTTTTGGATAATATCTCTTCTCTTCTCGTCCAGAGACAAAAAATTATCCAGGTCAACTTGCTCCTTTCTTTTTTCCAGGCTTTCTTTTAGGCAAGCTAAATTATCCCTTATCCATTTAGCACTTAACATCTTTGTCCAACTACTCCTCTCCAAATCTATCTTTGACCACTCTCACCAAAGCTTCTACTGCCTGAGTAGCATCTGGACCTTCTGCTTTGATATTAACCTTGCTTCCCTTCTCAGCACAAAGCAGCAGGATACTCATTATACTCTTACCGTTAGCCTCCTGACCATCTTTCTCTATCCACACGTCAGACTTAAACTTATTAGCGACTTCTACCAACATGGAGGCAGGTCTTATATGCAACCCAACTTCATTAACTAATTCAACTTCTTTCTCAACCATTTTTGTTAGATTGATTCCTCTTGAATCAGGGTAGATAATCCAATGGATTCACTGAATCCTGTACATTTTCCCTTCTATGAACTTCAAAATGGAGACGGATACTATTAGCAGCTTCCGATGCAGCAATTTCAGCAATCGGCTCACCCTTATCCACCTTGTCTCCTTTATTTATCTTATATGTTAGAGATAAATTAGTAAAATAATTGGTAAAAGAAAAGGAAGAAAAGAATCCTTCCTGTTCATGTTTAATAATAATACATGGGCCGAGCGAAGCGTATTCATCAGCCCATTCGATTACTCCATCGGCAGGAGTAGTTACCATATCTCCTACAGCGACAGCAATGTCAACTCCTTCATTACCTTCTTCGCCAAAGTAGCCCACAATCTCTCCTTCTACCGGCCAGGAGAAAATTGGCTTTTCTTCTCTGAATTCCCCCATTATTTTTACCGCTGTCGTACTACTTGTTGAATTAGAGATTTCCTTTTTTGCCAATAGCTGGGAAGGAATTTCTATCTCTAATACCTTTTTCGCTTCAGGAACGAATATCTTTTGACCCATCTGAAGATTGTGCGGATCAACACCTTTATTGCTCGAATGTTGCATGATTTTATTTTGCATCTCTTTCCAGCTGATGCCGTGATCCTCCCCATAATTTAAAGCAATTCGAAAGATATTCTCGCCATCTTGTTTAATCGTATGCCACACTCCCTGGGGTTCTTTCTTTGGAATCTTGATCTGCAATGTCTTCTTGGCCCGGGGAATGAATAATTTCTGGTTTTGCCTGAGTTTGTCCGGATTATACAGACCGTTAGCCTGCTTAATCTCAGTCATTATGCTCCTCCAGTTGATTCCAATAGCCTTGGCATAGGCTTTAGCAATAAATTCCAGATACTCACCCTCTCTTACTGTGTGCCAGATTCCTTTCCACGGAATTATGAGTCGCTGTCCGGGGACAATGTGATCGGGATCCTTGAGGTTATTCTCTTTTATGATATCTGCTACAGAAATTCCATAATACTGTTTAGCAATGGAGTCGAGGGTGTCCCTTGGTTTCACAATATAATGCCGACGCCGGGGAGAAGCGGAAAAACCCACCGAGGAGTTCATAGTAAGGAAAACTACCAGAAGAACAGTCCAGACAACACTTACTCTTCTAACTCTCTTGTAATGCAGCATCTTTGTTTTTCCCTTAATATTCTCTATAGATATAACTATTCTTCCTTCTTTACCTCTTTTTCTTCTTTTTCTTCTGAGGAAAGTTTTTCTTTCAAAAGCTCGCCAATTCCGCCAATACTGGCAAGAATACCTGAGGCTTCATAAGGCAAGAATACCTTAGTCGCCTGGCCATCGGCAATCTTCTGCAGAGCTTCAAGGTATTTTATGGCAATCAAATCATTTGTCGGCCTGCCCTCATGAATGGCTCCATAGACAGTCTGGATTGCTTCTGCCTCACCCTTGGCTACAGTTAACTTCTGGTATTTATCAGCATCGGCAACTTTCTTTATTGCCTCCGCCTTTCCTTCAGCTTTAAGGATAGCTGACCTCTTCTGACCTTCAGCCTCAAGGATTATCGCCCGTCTTTCCCGTTCTGCCTTCATCTGGCGGTGCATTGCCTCAATAACTTCCGTTGGTGGCTCTATCCTCTGAAGTTCAACCCGGCCCACCTTTGCACCCCATTTGTCGGTAGCATCATCAAGTATCTGACGCAACTTACTGTTTATTAGCTCTCTTGAAGTAAGCGATTCATCCAGAGCTAAATCACCAATCAGGTTCCTTAAATTAGTCTGGGCAAGCTTAGTGACTGCCGCGTAGTAATCAGCAATGTTGTAGGTAACCTTAACCGGGTCAGTAATCTCATAATAGACTACCGCATCTACCTCTACCACAACGTTATCTTTGGTAATTACCCCCTGGGGAGGAACATCAACTACTTGCTCACGGATATCTACCTTTATTAGCCTCTCCAAAAAAGGAATGATAACGGTCAGTCCACTATCCGCTGTGCGTTGATACTTACCCAGCCTCTCTATCAATCCCTTCTCGTACGGCCTGATAATCTTTATCCCTTTACCAGCAATCACGAATACTACAATGACTACAATAATATATAGTGCTATCATTTTATTCTCCCTCCTTCAAAATCTTGACTACCACATGTGTGCCAACCAACCTGGTAACTTCAACCATTTTCCCCACCGGTATAACCTCACCGGTATCGCTCTCTGCTCTCCATTCCTCTTTTCCCATTCGGATACGTCCGGTATTCTTAATATTATCAACCTCTTCCAGCACCACCCCCTTTTTATCAATAAATCGATCAGCGCCAATTCCTGGAGGCTGTTTCTTACTAAACCGTTCGGCGAACCTTCTTGAAAGAACAAAGAGCACACCTGAGACAACTGCAAAGGCTCCCCATTGCCAACTTCCTCCCAGACCAAAGATGGCCAGAATACCAGCTACTGCAGCTCCGATGCCAAACCACAGAAGAAAGAATCCCAGGGTGAATATCTCACCGATGATAAAGACTGCCGCAACA
>CAZQMG010000007.1:16072-30395 GCA_964594375.1 uncultured Clostridia bacterium
CAGAAGAAAGAATCCCAGGGTGAATATCTCACCGATGATAAAGACTGCCGCAACAGCCATCCATATTAACCAGATGCCTAAAGTCATTATCTCATCCCCCTTTTTACACTATTCTTAGAAAATATGCAAATTCCGCAGAATCTGCCTGTGAGCCAATATTTGTTACTCAACTTCGCTCCTTAGCCAATCAAAATACTTTTTATTAGAACTCACCGGAATTTTTATAACACAATGAGGTCCATTTCTTCCTCTTTAGAGGTACTCGAGTCGGCTTACTTCTACCATCTTTATCTCTCCAGTACTAAGAATTAACTTATAGGTTTAAGTCTATCTCGGCCATCTCTCCTCAATAGTTGGAAGTTTAGGAAATTGACTATGCGGTTCACTCTGATACCAGTATCCCACTGAAGCAATATCATCGGATAGGGGTTGGAATTTCCCATCAGGCCACCAACCCAGCGCTTGAATTGTGACACGCAGATTTTCTTCAAATCTTATTGGATCCATCACATGCCAGCGATAAAGAGAGTGTTTGGGTACTTCACCGGCCTCTTTTCTGCAAAGAGGATAGCCAAGAAAGGGTGTAGAATATGTGTTACCAAAACCCCAGGCACCTCCAAAATAGTCCTCGGTTCCTGTGCCGCAGATAGTAGGATATTCTCTGTCTGCGTCAATGAAAAACTTGATCTCACCTTCGCCCCACCATCCATTGGCTAGCTGCGTCCAGGCAAGAAAGGTCCCAACGTAATGACCTCGGCCACTTATACTATCTAGAATGATATACTCCGGCTTCTGCCTGTTGGTTACATCTCGTCGCCATTGGGCATGCAAGTAGGCTGCATTTTCAGGAATATCACAAAGTGTATAGGAAATTTGATAAAAGAACCCCTCAATATCCTCCCATCGCTGATTTTCAATAGTAATTCTACAGTTCTTGTCAAAGGGCATTGGCCAATAGCAGTTAAATCCGCCAGAGGGGTTAACCACCACTGGCAAGGAATTCACATTATAGCGTAGTCCGTGGCCGTTGGCAAAGAAGTCACCCAAAGGTACCTCAATGGAAGGAGCTTCTTCACCATCCCAGAAAAACCGGAGAACACAGTCACGGTAGGCCTTTGTATCAACGGTAATCCAGATATGCTGAATAATGCCCGGTCCCTTGATTTCGGCTATATCGGTAGTCGAATTCTTGGCTAGAGTGATACAAGGGCGAACCTTCCACCCTTTTCCCAATTTGCTGGCAGGACTACTGGCATCAGGTATCTCTCTTCCCCCTTCTCCCGCATCACCTTTGGGGTTTTCCGCAGAAATCGAACGACTTTTTGCATTCGATAGCAGCGGTAAGGTACCTAAACCAAAATTGATACCATTGAAATCATCCATCTCCTAATCTCCTTTCCTCGACCTTCAAAATTATCCACCTATCCTTGGGCTTTGCTCTCACAACTCTCTTCTTTGCTTTCTTTTGTAGTATTTTATCCCTGGTAAAGAGTATACCAAAAACAATAGGTAACTTCCCAGTATTACACATTTAGCTCAGGTTCAGCACCTTCTGGCGCTCATCGAGTAGCGTATTAATAGCCGTAATATCTTCCCCAGAAAGGACCCAATCTCCAACAGAAGCAGTCTCCTCAATCTGAGACGGACGTCTTGCACCTACAATAGCTGCAGTTAGCTCAGGACGACGCAAGACCCATGCTATTGCCAGTTGAGCTGCAGTTTTGCCTCTCTTTTCAGTAATTGAACGCAGGCCTTCAACTAATCTAAGATTTGCACTGAGCTCAGGTTCTTGAAAGTGGGAATCTTCACGTCGATGATCATCTTTGGGTAGGTTCTTAACACGCTCTCCGTTAAACTTTCCTGTTAAAAGACCCTTTTGCATAGGGCTATATACAATGACTCCGATACCTTCTTCTGAGCAGTATTCTAGTAGTTCATCTTCAACACCTCTCTCAAGCATACTGTAGGGCGGTTGAAGAGAAGCTACAGGATGAATAGGCTGGATGCGTTTTAGCTGCTCTACACTGAAATTGGAGACCCCTGCATAGCGAACCTTGCCTTTCTTTACTAAATCTGCGATGCTGCCCCAGGCCTCTTCGATGTCCTCGTCGGGTTGCGGCCAATGAATTTGATAAAGGTCAATAACATCTACTCTTAGTCTTTTAAGGGATGCCTCAATTTCGCAACGGATACTTTTCTTCTTCAAGCAAGAAGAGGTACTTCTCTCTCTATCCCAGATTAAGCCACACTTAGTGGCAATGATTGGTTTCTCTTTCAACCCTTTGAGCGCCTTGCCCACAATCTCCTCAGAATGACCAAGTCCATAAACCGGAGCTGTGTCTATCCAATTAATTCCTAGGTCTAGAGCGCGATGAATAGCAAGAATCGACTCTCTATCATCCTGAGGACCCCAGGCAAACTTCCAATTACCGCCTCCAATGGCCCACGTGCCCATTCCGATTATGGACAAATTAAGGTCTGTTCGGCCTAATTTCCTTCTTCGCATAATCCTTCTCCTTCCTAAATCAATTTTATCCGACTCTTCATGCTCCATTGCCTCTCTCTTACTTCTAAGATAAGGCTTTTCTCCCTCTACACCCTTAGATAATACACTGAAAGAGGTATCCTTGCTTTTTAAACCAGGATGCCTTCATCCAAAACGGCAAGGGAATTCCCCAGGCGACCATACCTTTTGCACCCCCTGGCTTCTACACCAGTCTCAGCAGCGTGAAGCAAGGCCTTCCCCATTGTCATCCACTGCCAGTTTCACTCTGAGACCTTTGTCCTTCATTTTATTGTACCAGATTTCTTTGTGGTTCCCTGCCTCTTTTATCTCCTCAGACCAATCTTCCAGACACACAAAATATAATTGCTTATAATCCTCTGTTAGCTCTATTACTTTCATTTGTTAGCCTCCAAATAAGTAAAGTACATAGCCTTTTATCCGCTGTTATATGAAACGACATAAATAATTGCGCATCCCTTGTAGCGACTTCATTTATGAAGCCAGAAAATTAGCGGGTTTGATGAATCAAACCTCTACAGATAAGCGAAAATATATAAGACGTTTCATATAGCTGCCGTGCGTCAACTACACTGCTTCCGCTTCGTCCACTAACCGTTTCCATAGTGATTCAACGTCCAATTTCTTTACCCAATGTTTCAGATAATCTATATTTAATTTTCCATACTGCACTTCATAAACTCGTAGGGCATCTGTGAATTGTTTTTCACTTCCACCGGAGAGTTTTGCCCATCTCAATTTGACTAAGATTGTGTCTTCTGGAGTTGAAACTTGCATTTTTAAACCCATAAACTCTTCACTAATCTTGCGTGAAAAACGTGACTGGTCAAAGGGTTCCTCTGTTAATATCCAGAAATCAACTTTATCCCCGACGTTTACATCAATTAGATTAAACATGCTCTGTCTGTTAATTGCATCAAGAATGCTGCCTTCATCTAAATAAAAATTAGGCGGTGGGAAGGTTTCGATTAATTCATGAACTTTTGATTCTTGAATAGCAATGACCAAATCTATGTCATGGGTAGACCTGGGTTCACCTTGTAAGCTTGAAGCAAGGGAACCTGTTATCATATATTGGATTCCAGCTTGATCAAGTGCTTGAATAACCTTCTTTAATAATTCCTGTTGTGACATTTATTGAGACGCTCCAAAATTATTTTTTTGAATTCTTCATCTGAAAGATTTGGAAACCTCTTGTGTAATCCATGGATAAAAAGTTGCATGGAAAATTCAGACAACTCAAATGCCTTAAGCAACCTTGCCTCAGACGACATTTGACGAAGCACTTGAATGTATATCTTATGATTTGGACGGTTTTTAATTTCAAATCCCCCTTTATTTCTAATTAGCGATTATTCCTCGATATACGAGCGACTAGCAACGAGCAACGAAATTGTGGTCGGAATGCTGGGAATCTAGACTAAACCATCATCGACTCCTACATCTTGCCCTGCAAGTCCTGAAGGGAAACAGGAAGAACAACAAAAAACTAAAAGAGAAACTGGAACAGATACTGAAAGTAGATCAAGACTTTGCTCTCTTTTACCAAAGAAACGCTGCCCAGTTTGAAAAAATGAGAGAATAAAATAATTAAGTTCAACTGGATCGTATCCTGCTGCATTTTACCTTAGCACGACTCAATGTCAATGAAAGGAAGATGGAGCTCTACTTCTTCGCTTCTTCCTTTAGTTCCTCTATTTCTACTTGAACTTTTTCTTCATCATAAACACGCTTCTCCTCAGCCGACTTCGCTCAGTTGAACGAGCCATTCGCCGTGCCTCGTCAACCCTTCCGAACACGTACGAAAGAGAGAATAAATGCGTAGATTGATATGATTGTCAATGGAACATGCAACACCCCGTTCCACCACATATCACCTGGAAACATGAAAAAGTTTACCCACACGTTGTAGAAGGCAATTATTAACCCCACAAGAGCGGTAACTCTAAGTACAGGAATATTCACCCTCGGGTGATATATAGTGAGCACGGCAAGATAGACGGGTGTCATCATACAAAAAGTCAGGCCTGCCATGTTGGTCACAATAGAAACTGGATTAAAGTCAGCCGCAAATGTGGTACCATTCGCCGGGTACCAGAAAGCCAGGAGTGCTACAGGGACTACCCAGTATCTCCATAAGGGACGCCGTTGTGGCGTAAAGTCATTTTTGCCAGCGATTGTCTCCCAGATCCAAAAGGCAGCAACGGTCAAGAACATAGCGAGATTGATAGTGAGAATACCTAGACCCCACTTCTCTGTGATGGCAATGTTTTGAAGAAATGCAAAGAGGACGTAAGTGAGAGCCACGTACCCGGCAAAGATACGCGTTACCCTATTCTTCAAAAGAACTATCAAAATGAGCAATAAGATGGGCACAATCTTGAATACTGGGTAGATTACACTCAAGGAATAGACGATGCCCCTACTGAGTATTTCGCCGGTGATTATTCCTATATCTGCCACATCGGCCGTCTTTGAGGTATAGGACGGGATGAACTGAATAACAATAAATATGAGAAAAAACCACCATTTTCTAGTGCTGCGTTCCAGTTTGGCCTCGACTGTCTGTACTTTTACTCCGTCCATTGGCTTTCTCCTTTTGCGGATCAAGTATCCTGCAACTCCACCACAACCGGAATATGATCACTCGCCTCCTCAATATCCACGTATTCCGAAATGTCCTAATCTGAGCAGCAGACTTGGTCCCATTTCTTTCTTTGAGCGTATATTATAGTCTTGGCTACTCTTAAACGGCGGGTCAAGATAGACTAGGCCAACACTTTCGTAAGGTATGTATTCTCGAAGGATATCAAGGTTGTCGCCGTAGTAGGGGGTGGTTTTCATTACCCACATTGCGGTTATCTCTCAACGTACTACTTTTTGTCCCTACTAATCATTCCCTTTGACAAACACCAACCAGGTAAAGACTGCTGTGTTATTCCTTTGAATATATCAGGTATTCAACTATCAATAAAAAAAGTGGAAAGAGAACGCTCAGCAAAATCTGAGTGTCCAATCCGATCACTTTCACTGTACTGATGGTGTTCAAGGACTTAAAGACTAGAAAAATTATGCTCCCTAAGACAACACCCTGGAGAACTCCGAAGATCCAAAAGACAGTAGCTTTCCTTTTCATCTTGTCCCTCCTTATACCTACAGTCCTTAGCCGGCTCCCCACATTCTTCGCCTACTCCATCAACTATTTCTATTCCGCAATCATAGGGACGAAGGCACGGGCACCACACAGACAGCCAAGCCTGTGGCTGCCAACAGGCACTCCTCTTTATTATCAACTAACCACTCATAAAGTCTCTGCTAATTTTTCTAATCAAGTTTCTAATTAAATTGCCGTAAGCTTTCTCAGGTGTGCCTGCATCAAAGTGAAATAGACCGCCAGAGCCTATACTCACAGAAGCAACTGACTCTGTATCCTCTGCTGAATCGGTCCATAATGTTCCTCCCCCTTCAGTTTCGAATAACTTAACTATAAGAGAAGCATCAACATCGGCTTTCACTCCGAAAGATTCCGTAATAGCGGAAATATCTAGGTGCGGTCTAACCTCTGAGATATTGAGATGACTTGAGACTATAATTCCTACATTGTCCTTTTTTCCAATCATCTGTATGGTCTCAGGGTCAATTCTTTCTCTTCCCAGTGCTCGGAGTATTCCCTCTTCACTTCCAAGCTCAATAACAGTTATCTTATCTCGGTCAATTTCGAGAATTTTTTCTATTAATTGTTGGGAAGCTAATCTGGCAATTTCCCCTTCAGCACTAGAGCTCACATCGATAAATCCTACTCTCCCATATTGCGTCAGGTCAATGACAGGGACCCCGGAAACACATCCGGCAGCAAATAATAGTAAAACTCCTGCTATGATAATATAATACACTTTAGGCATCGTTATCTCTCCTAGTACGTTATTTTATCTCTATAGAATTGTCCTAGCTTTGCCCTCACCAGGCCTCAGTCTCCTCTCAAATTCCTCCACTATTGGCAGAAACATTATACACTTATCTACCAACTCTGACCAGTTACCTATTTCAGAGTTAGCCAGTGAGAGTAACGTTCCATGCTGCCCGAACCCATTACTATCATTAATCTCTCTTGTCTTTTCGATAATTCTGATAAAATCCCTATAGACTCCATCCTCAACCGCAGAACCAATCTTCTGCCTGCTCAGGTCCAATCCATTCTTGGTCATCCTATCAGCCCGGGAAAGCAGGCCGCGAAGTTGCCCTACAATTATTGATATTTCCTCGTAGTCGGTCATCAGTTAGCTTTCTTGTCCGTCCATCTTTCTGCCGCAGTCGTAGGGATGGGCGTGGTTACCCAGTAATTGCCTTTTATCTACACCCTCTTCGGAACCCTTACTACCCTGCCGATTATCTCAGGGTCATCTTCCTTTTTCCAAAATATCGGCGGATACTTCGGGTTATCAGAAGTCAGGCAAATATGGTCATCCTCGAAATGTACTCTTTTTAATGTTTTTCCATGGTCGTTGGCCACGGTAGCAATTTAACCATTTTCTGAAAAAACTACCAAGTTTCGTTTGGTTGGTTTCGAATACCCTGAGTTTTGTGCACCCCAGATTATTCTTATGACTCACAAGATGCAAGCAACGAGCAACGAATTTGTGGTCGGGATGACAGTTTACGGGCCATTTTGATTCAGTAATCTATTTTTTCAAAGATTATGTTGTCACTGTTATCAATGGAATACTCTATAAACTTAACTTTACATTTATATTCTCTATTGAACTCATTAAAATTATTCATAAGATTTCGGAAGTGTTCTGATTTTCCACCAAGATTGAATTTGAACTCTTTCCTTCTCCCAACCTGGTTCTCTGGAATTTTTCTTGTGATCAAGATAGGACAAATATCTCCTGGTAGGTTCGGCACAAAATATTGATTCATCCAATCTACATATCTTTTTAGTTGGCGGATATTATCTTCGCTAGGAAATGTTGACTTCAATTCAACTGGACAATGATAATATTGTTCTTCCTTTTTCAAAGAGAACAGGACATCTATTCTTTGCATCCCTACACCACAAGACACTTGATTTCCAAGCCAGACCATTTCTTTCTTATCTAATAGATGATGATCTAAAGATGGCCAATTACTCGTACCAAGATTTTGCGAAATCAATGCCTCTAGATGGTGCTCAAATTGCTTGTTTTCTCTATACTTCCTTATTAACCGAGGCAGAATATTTATTCCTATTTTTCGCCCGTTATAATCCGGCCGAGAGCTATCGATGAGCTTGATTCTTTCAGATTCTTTATCAAAAGTTAGTTGCCCACCTCCAACCTCAAGTACCTTGCGATTATTCTTGATTCTTATTAAATTGCAAAACCGTTGAGATTCATAGGTAGTTATTGGTGTACACCCTCTATTGGCTTTTAGTTTCCTATAAATTAAACTCCAAAGCATCTGGTTAGGAGATATGATATGTTGGATATCATCCAAAGCTTCCCACTCAGTGATACCAATTGAATATACCTGATATGGTTCAATTATGACTCTAAAAGTCAATGATTTGCTTAATTCATTTTTGAGATATTGCATCCTGTCATTTGGGTCATAGAAAGCTAGCAGGTTATCACTCTTTTTAATTTTAAAAATACCATAGAACTTTCCTTCTCTTATCCCATCTCGAAAATTCTGTTGTAGATAAAATATTAAGTGATCGCCTTCTCTGACACGACTAACATCTGCGATCATATCAACTAACACTTGCTCTGTTTGAGAAGCCAACCTTGAAGTCATATTATTATTGAAATCAACAACTATATCTCTAGCCCCGGTACCAGCAAATAAGTTTTCCAAATGTACCTTAAAAGTTGTTGAATCTACTATAAAGACGTGTGTTGTCATTATTTACCCTTTTTAAACAATAAGATATATTCGTGCTTGAAAATATAGAAACCCCCTACTAGTGCTCGATATTTCCAAAGCTCCTTTTGATTTCTTTTCCCTCTTGTTTCTTCAAAATTCTTAACAATTATGCTTTTCAAAGAGAACTTCCTTTTTAAGACTTCATTCATCACACAAAATCCTAAAGGTATCCACTCACCTTTAGAATATTTATCGCCAATCACTATACCGAGATACCTACCTTCATCTAAATAAGGGGTAGTATTATCAATCACATCGCTAAACATCTTAATGAAATCCTCTGTAGTTTTTGCATTAGACAGATCGTCAGGGTTGCTGCTAAATCTTATTATATCGTGATAAGGCGGATGCATAATAATCAGTTGCACCTTTTTTATCCCCTGTTGACTTAGAATTTCTTTTAGATCAACATATCTTGAATCTGCTGTAATCACTTCGGCTGTTACATTATGAATATTCTTCTCTTCCCTTATTAGCTCCTTTGCTTTCCTTGCTACTCCGGGATTAAGTTCGATGCCAATGCCATTCCTCCCTAACCGTTTGCACTCTATTAATGTAGTTCCGCTGCCGACAAAAGTATCGATTACCCACTCTCCCTTTTTAGTATATCTCATCATTAACTGATGGGGAATTTGAGGAATGAAGTTCCCCCAGTACCAGCCAAAATGAGCACCAGAGGTATCTCGTTTATCTAAAATCCATAAACTATCAGTAATTATATCTGTATATTCTTTCCATCTATTCAAGTTTATATCATTAATTTTGCTAGTCTTAACTTCAGTAATGCTTTTTTTGAGACGTTCCAAATAGTATCTAGCTCTTCCAATGGTATGGGCTTTTTGTACTTGTTTCAACTCTTCGAGTAATAGATTTTTTTTGAAGACAACTGTATCACCGTCTTTATCAATATTACGTAGCCCTATATTGTCGCTTTTGGGGTAATTAACTATAGAATAAACGGAATTTACGTTTTTTCTCAAGGAATATATTTCTTCATCCTTCAAAGCCCCATCTATTTCTTCTATGAATTTAGCTTTATTGATGATAATGTCTTCCCTCCAATTATAAGATTCTTTTTGTAAATCAACGAATAGATCTAGAACCTCGCTTTTACTTTTCACTTCTTTTCCTTTCCGATTAATTCAGTATTGAAACATCTCAAGTATCAGTGAACTTAAAAAAAGTCTAAAAAGTAAAATTATTAACTTTTCCAAATTCAATTTATAGAACTCTATTTGGCTGCGTGGTAAATAAACAAGGCTTACCTGTTCGGCTCGGCTTCAAATCCCTTGAATCTTGTGCATCTTGGATTGTTCTGGCGATTCACGAGATACGAGCGACGAGCAACGAATTTGTGGTCGGGATGGTGGGATTCGAACCCACGACCTCCTGCTCCCGAAGCAGGCGCGCTAAACCAGACTGCGCTACATCCCGACGAAGAAACATAATCTATAGAGCAAATCGAGCATCTCTTGAGATTGCGGAGTTTGTCCCGAGCGACCTATTTGAGATTGCTTCACTCCGTTCGCAATGACAACTAATAAACCGTCCATTCCTTAAGAAATCTTGCTTATTTGAACCCGCTGAAGTATGATATGTCTGAAGGAAAAATAAATAGTATAGCTTAGCTTCTTATCAAGCCCCACAGCCCTATCCCCCCCAAGCTGAGTCCAAGAACTATGATTCCGGCTATCCCTACTCCAATGCAGATAGCAAGAAAGGAGTCCCTAATCTTCATTGATAAGAGAAAACTCACCAGAGTTCCTGTCCAGGCACCGGTTATGGGTAGGGGAATGGCTACCAGCAAAATAAGCCCTGCCCATCCATATCTTTTGACCAGGTCCTCTCTCTTCTTTGCCCGTTTCACAGTCCAGTCAAGAAATTTCGCTCCTACTTTATAGCGCTGAGCAAAAATAGCTAACCTTTGCAGCAATAAGAGCAAGGGAAGTACGGGTAATATATTACCGGCTACAGCTATTAAATAGGCTTCCCAGGGTATTATTCCTTGAGATAGAGCAAAGGGAAGAGCTCCCCGCAGTTCTGATATGGGAAGCATGGAAATGAGAAAAGTGAGGATTTCCTTGTTATCCAGCAGGCTACTCATCAAGTCTTGCCTCATCCCAGCCATGTTTTCCTATTAGAGGAACAAAAACACATTTTTCTACCATTGCTGTCTTAATGTGATTTTTCCTCTTCCTTACCACCTCTAAATCTTGTGAATAACTATTCCCCACCGGAATAACCATTACTCCCCCTTCCTCTAGCTGGTTTGTTAAAGGTTGAGGTATTTCTCTAGCTCCTGCCGTTACCAGGATTCTATCATAAGGAGAAGACTCCTTCCATCCCAGAGTTCCGTCGCCGAGAAGAATCTTAACATTACTATACCCAAGCTTCTCTAAAAGCTTTCTCGCTCTTTCTGCCAAAACTCTTATTCTTTCTACGCTATAGACTTTTCTAGCCAGTTCAGCAAGAATAGCTGTTTGATATCCGGAACCTGTCCCTATCTCCAGAACCTTCTCATTACCTTTTAGTTCCAAACTTTGAGTCATCAAAGCAACCATATAAGGCTGAGAGATGGTTTGCCCTTCCCCAAGAGATAAGGGAAAATCCTCATAGGCGTTATTACGCACCTCAGAAGGAACGAACTTCTCTCGCTCTACCTTATAAAATGCTGCCAGAACTCGCTGGTCAGTAATTCCCCGAGCAATGAAGTGGTCTCTCACCATTCGCTCTCGCAGCTTCTTATAATGCAACTCTTCCCCCTCTCTTACCTTATCACAAGAGTAAGCCCTGTCAATCTCTCTCTTCTTTTAGCTTAGAGCTTTTTTGAGCTTTTTATCCTTTATTAGAATTCTTTTTAGAATCTGATGAAGAGCTTTGTCCTTTACTCCTTTTAAATTCCTTCCTATCTTATCCAGTTCAATCTTTTCTAATTTCACTCTTTTTGTGGGAAGAGGCTTTCTTGTTTTTCCTTTTGTACTCTTCTTGATTTCTCCTAGCCGAAAATAGATGTCCTTTATCGGTTTGCCTCCCTCTTTTTTGTTGAACTCCGCTATTATTTTATCTTTAAGATAGGTCAGTTGAACTAGCCAGCCTGAATTATCCACCCTGACAAAAAGTTTACCCTTTTTTACCGAGAAGGGATGAGTATGTCTATCTATTTTTTTGCCTACTACTTCTTTCCACAACCCTAGAACACGCATCTCTTTCATTTTTTTACTTATGCCTCGTCTACTGAATACTCTTCCCAACACCTCGCCCACAGGAGAAGGAAAGCTATCGCGCTTCATACTTGTCTCCTCACATTGTTCGCTTTTACCTGATAAAAATAAATCTCTTCCGATACGTTATTCTTAAATAGGGAGAGATTGGTAGCGGTGAGAAAAACCTGACCTTGCTTCTTCACTGAATTTAATAATAATCTTTGCCTTGCTGGGTCAAGCTCAGGAGCAATATCGTCTAACAGACTTAGAGGATAATCCTCTTCCTTTGACTTAACTAGCTCAAGCTCGGCTAGCCTCAAAGAGAGAGCAGCCATTCTCTGCTCTCCTTGAGAGCCGAAAGGACGCAGGCTAACTCCATTTCTTAAAATAAGAAAGTCATCTCGATGGGGGCCCACTAAGGTTACCTCTTGCTCCATTTCTTTTTTTCTCTTTAGCTCTAGTTCCTTGCGAAAAATACTCTTAATCTCCTCCAGGGTGAGTGAAGAAAAATTACCTTTTAAAAAGGAAGATTTGTAAGCCAGGTTGGCCCTACACTCCTTACCATTTATCTCTGGATAAATAGTGGTAAAAAAAGAACTCAATTTTCTCAGCCCCTCCAGACGTATCTTAACTATTATTGAGCCCACATCTATTAACTGCTCATCCCAGCTCTCTAACTGTCCATCGGTTCGTTTGTTCTTCTTGGCAGAAAAAAGAAGATAATTTCTTTGAGAGAGTATTCTCTGATAGGAAGATTTGAGGTAAGGATAACGAGGGTTAAACAGGGGGAGTTTGGCATCTAGAAAATTTCTTCTCTCTAGCGGAGGGCCCTTAAGGAGCCAAATATCATCGGGGGAAAAAACAACCATCCATAACCACTTACTGGAATCTCTCAGGTTTACTCGATGAGAATTTACTTTTCTTATTTTAGAATTATTGCGGGAAAGAACAAACTCATAGTCCAGGAATACCTTCCTCTTACACCCTTCTCCTTTCAAATAGAGACCCTTTTCTTCCCACTTAATCAGTTCCTCATCACAGTTTGTGCGATAAGATGAACCATATCCCAAGCAGTAGAGGGCCTCGATTAGATTAGTTTTACCCTCGCCATTGTCACCCCAGAAAATATTCCAATGGGGACAAAATTCTAAATCCAGGGTTTTGAAATTACGAAAATTTGATAAGAATAAGCTATTCAACCGCACCTTTTTTTCTTGAAGTATAAGAATTTACACAAATACCGAAGGACATTCCTCAAAACCCGTTGCTCGTTGCTGGTCGCTAGTTGCTTGTGTTCCCTCTTTGCGAGGGGAAAAGAAAGAAGTGCGTAAATCGTATTGCGTCAATAGTATTGCTTTGTAGATTTTAAGGTTTTTTCTTACGAGATACTAGCAACGAGCAACTAGCAACGATATACAGTGACAGAGAGGAATCGTCCTGAGGCATCTACTCTACTTCCTCCTCTTCCATGCCTCGTAATCTCACAGGCATCAGCACACAAATATGGTCTTTATTCTCGCTGGGTCTGATGACTCCGGGACCTTCAGAATCTGTTAGCTCTATTCGAACTTCTCCTTTTTCTATATTTTTTAATATATCCAGAAGATAAGCAGAGCTAAAGCCTATTTCTATTTCCTCCCCTCTTTCCCTCCTTACATCAATTTCCTCATAGGCGTATCCCAATTCAGCAGCCTCAGCGCTAATAAGAAGAGTATTTTCCTTCAATTGAAATTTGAGAAGACGGGATTTTTCATCTGTGAGAAGAGAAACTCGCCTGACGCTTCTCAAAAACTCATCTCTATCAGCTAATATGGCTATACTGAACTCAGTAGGAATTACTTTTCTATAATCAGGAAATTTAGCATCGACCAATTGGGAGATGAGAAGAATATGGTCCATTTCGAAAAATATCTGTCTCTCACTCACCCCTATTTTTACCTCTTTATCTCCACTTAAAATTCGTGCCAGTTGCTGCAATGCTCTCAAAGGAATTATAGCTTCCCCAGAGGAGAGAGAGGAAGAAGCTAAAGAAACGTGAACAAAAGATAGACGTCTTCCATCAGTAGCCACCAATCTCGCATCCTTTTCTTCAACCTCAAGATAAGCCCCGTTTAAGTTTTGATGTGTCTCATCCCGTGAAGCAGCGAAAACTGTCCGTTGAATCATTTGCCTGAGTTCTTCCTGAGAAAGAGAAAAGAACTTTTCCACCATTATTTGAGGAACTTCCGGAAAATCTTCGGCAGAAAAACCCAGGAGTTGAAACATTGCTTTCTTACACCTGATAGTAGCTTTACTCTTTTCTATCTCGAGTACTACCGGAGCAGAGGGAAGTTCTCTCAAGATATAGAAAAGCTTATCTCCGGGAAGACATATCTCACCCTCCCCCTCAACCTGAGCAGGGAAAGAAGACCGAATAGTAGTTTCCAAATTAGTAGTTGTTAAAGTTATCTTTTCTGGCCCGGCTTCTAACAATACATAAGAAAGAACAGGTAGAGCAGTGCTGGTCAAAGCATTCTGTACTACCTGGATGCTCTCCAGGAAGTCCTCTCTTTTACAATTTATCTTCATAGCTGTCTCCCTTCTGCTTTCTTAAATTCAATCAATTACATTTTAGCCCAAACTGACTCTTTTGTCAAAAAATACCTCAGGACAATTCATTTCTAGCGTATAGTGGGTAGCGTTTAGCGTATAG
>CAZQMG010000008.1:0-12849 GCA_964594375.1 uncultured Clostridia bacterium
GACAGCTAATATTATGAATACTAATCTCAATACCTTGCCTCACGAATTCTTAATCTACTTTTCAAAAGGCCTGCCGTTCCGCCGGTATCCGTGACACAGGACTCCATACCTTTCGGCCTACCTTCGCTTCTCAGCTGGTATTGTTTGAGAAGAATAAAAAGTTTTGTTAAAGAGCTTTCATCATATCAAGATGCTTACCTGCCACCTAACCTTTGAGGCCAGATAAAGTGATGCCCTTGACGAAGAGTTCTTGTGCACAGAGGAATACAATAATAATGGGCATTACGCTGAGGACACTCGCTGCCATCAGAACAGGCCAGTCTGTTGAGTATAATCCTTGCATAACAGCCAATCCTAAGGGAATAGTTCTTTTAGTCATGGTGTTTAAGAAAATCAGCGGTGCAAGAAAATCGTTCCATGACCACATGAAAGTAAAAATCCCTAGCGCTGCTAAAGCAGGCTTAGATAGAGGTAGAAAAATACGCCGGTAAATACCGAAGGGGGTACACCCATCGATCTTTGCAGCGTCCTCTAGTTCTCTAGGGATAGTAAGAAAGAACTGCTTCATCAAGAAGGTACCGAAAGCACTAAATAATCCTGGTACAATCAAAGCATAATGCGTATCTACCCACCCAAAACTCCTCATCATGATGAATATAGGGATTACTATCACAAAGTAAGGAATCATCAGCGTAGCTAAATACAAGAGGAAAATAATATCGCGTCCAGGAAATTTTAGACGAGCAAAAGAGTACCCACCTAAAGAGCAAGTGAAAAGTTGGCCTGCAGTCACCAGGACAGCTATCTTCAGACTGTTGAGGAAGAAAATGCTGAATGGAAATCTTTCAGATATCTGAAGGTAATTATTCCACCTTAGTGATTCCCCAAACAGGGTTGGTGGAAAGACAAAAACTTCGCTCAAGGATTTCAGAGATGTACTTACCATCCAGATAAATGGGGCTATCATAGTAATGGCACCAAACGCCAATATTATGTGAACAAACATCCTCATATAAATCTGTTCTTTCCGCATAAACTAATCCTTATATACCAGAATGAACCCAGGTCTTAGCTCTCCATACTTGGATTAGGGTGACTGAGAAAATTGCAGCAAAGAGAATACAGCCCATAGCACTGGCATAACCCATTTTGAAATATAGAAATGCATTTTGGTATAAATAATGCACAATGACTGAAGTACTTCTGGCTGGCCCACCGTCCGTCATGATAAATACCTGGTCAAAAACTTGGAATGAGCTTATTACTGAAATAACAGTAATAAAGAAAGTGGTAGAAGAAAGCAATGGTAGTGTAATTCGCCAAAATTGATTCCAAGTAGTAGCTCCATCAATCCGAGCGGCTTCATAGTAAACATCAGGAATTCCCTGTAAACCAGCTAAAAAAATTACTATGTTGAATCCTAATCCTTTCCAAATGCTGACAAGAATAAGCGCTGGCATCGCCCATTGAGTACTGGATAACCACTTAGGTCCTTTGATACCTATAAAACTCAAGACAAAATTTAAGAATCCGAACTCGGGATTATAAATCCATTGCCATACAATAGCGACAGCTATCATAGAACAAACTACAGGAAGGAAGTAGATGGCACGGTATAGTTTGATGAGACGACTGGCTCGGTTCAGCGCTACTGCAAAAATCAGAGCTATGAAAATTCCTAAGGGCACAGTTCCTGCAACATAAAAAATTGTATTCCGGAAAACTTTAAGGAAGGTAATATCCTGGAAAAGCTTAATGTAGTTCTTTATGCCGAAAAAGACAGAAGGTGTCAAAATGTCCCATTTGAAAAAGCTGAGGCCTAGAGCTACCACTAGAGGAAAGAAGATGAATGAGAAGACACCGAATATATTAGGCAAAAGAAATAGATACCCCCATAAAACCTCATTATAAGCAATGCCTTTCAGCTTCCTTTTCTTCAATTTTCTTCTCAGAGGTCGTATAACCATTTTTCATCCTCTCAGGGTTCATTCAATCTTATAACTCTAGGTCGCTCAGGTGAGAAAAAGTGTTTTCAAACCTGAGCGACCTCTCAGAATCTAAGTGCTGCCTATCTACTGTTCAGCTAGCACAGCGTTAACTCTTTCTACCAACCTTTTCATTATCGGCTCAACCGCTTGTTTTTCATCCGTCCAAATCAACTGTGTCTCCTCTTCTATAATATCTTGAACTTCTTGGGGTATGAAACAGTAAGGGATTAGCTCTAGATAGTCACGGAAGTACTCAGCTATGCCTTCATATCCCTCAGGGTACACCTCTGGATTGAGCCAGCGCTCCATTCCCTGCGGAGTGTACAAAGAGAGTCGGTTAGGCATCCATAAGCCAGCCCTTATCAGATCAATTTGATATTCTTCCGATGATAAAAATTTGACAAATTTCCAGGCTTCCTCCGGGTGCTCCGTTGTCTTGAAAGCAGAATGAACATGCGCAGTACCAACACTGACAGGTTTCTTAAACACAGGCAAAACTCCTACCTGAATAGGGAAATCCAAAGTCGCTAATAGCTGTAGAGACCAAGAACCATCAAAGAGTGTAGCAATTCTACCAGTTTCGAGCATCTGCGCTGCATTCATTCCTATATTCTGTAGGATGAAAACGTCAGGAGCAGCTTTATGGATGCGTTTAACATCGGCCATCTTCTGAACTACTTCAACTGCGGCTGGCTGATCCATTAAACATTTAGTGTAATCATCATTGAATAACCTGCCTCCATTGGACATAATAAGAGGGTGGCCAGAGTGAAGGCCGAACCAGGCTTCCAATCCATAGGATCCGTATTGAGTTACCTTGCCTGATGTATCGGTTAGAGTTAATTTCTCGGCTACGCGGATAAACTCATCCCATTTCCAAGCCTCATTGACGTTTCTGGGAGGATAATCTAGACCCGCTTTATCATAGAGATTTGTGTTAGAAAAGAGAACCCCTGCAACCACACAAGAGCTTATACCATAAATTTTACCATTTACGACCATCTTCTCACGGTCTATAGGGATAAAGTCCTCCAGCTTAAGCTCTTTATAAAACTGTTCGGTGATATCCAGTAGCACTCCTCTCTTCACAAACTCCCGATAAAACGGTTCGGCAGCCACAAAGGACACATCAGGAGCTGCATTTCCCGCGTACAAAATTAGTAATTTTGAGTGGTGCTCTGAAAACGGTGTAGCGATATATTCCACCTTGATGTCAGGGTTCCAGCTCTCGAAGAGCGCTATCCCTTTCCTTACACTTTCAGTCTCTAAGGGACTAGCTTCCCATCCCATAAAAGTTAACGTAACTTTCCCTATGGCTGTGCTAACGAAGCACACCAAGACGATCATAAGAACAACTGTAAACAGAATTCCTCTTTTAGGCCTTTTCATTTTTTTTCTCCTTGTAAGTAATTTGACTCACGAATCACTTTTCTAAGGTATCTTTCACCTCCCTCCGGCTTTATTTTTAGCTTTAGCTTCTTTAAACTCAGGCAGACTCGCGTTAAGTCATATATAATGTAACCGAAGGGTAATAGCTCCAGCAGGAGTTTCCCTTTTAGAAGCAACCTTGGTCTTACAATATTATCTGGCTGAATAGTTAACTCAACGTTTCGCTAACTCATAGGGAAGCCATACACTCATCTCTGAAGAGCCTCGATTATCCCATGCATAGTATGGGATTGCTCTTAGAATTACTGGCTTGGTCTTGATAGGTTCAGTCTCAAAGGGCCGGTATAGAAGACCCCAATCTTCTTCAGGAACCATTCCTTCACTTGTTATTACAGTAACACCCTTCAGCAAATTGGGATAAAACTTTGCCTTCAGATTTCTTGTCGGGTCCTTAGAATCTACCTTTAATCTAGCTTGCCGCACAGATATGCCCGGGTTATCAACTCCTTCAAAGCAATAGACAATTGGACCGCGCTTCACAGCAGCACTGCAACGATTTTCGGCCGACATAGGATTAGAGATCATCAAAACTGAAGGCATTGTCATCTCCAGAAGGACGCTCTTTTTTTTCTTCCAACTTCTTTTGATCTCATAATAGCTGCCAGGCTGGGGAGTATCGGGCATCGGCTTACCTTCCACTGTTACAGAGGCCTTTTGGCACCATCCTGGAATGCGAAGGTAAATGCTAAACTCTTTTTCCGCCTGGGAGGACACTTCAATCTCAACTCTACCATCCCGGGGATAGTTGGTTTTCTGGGAAAGAGAAAATCTTGTGCCATCTGGCAAGTGCCATTGAAAGACATTGTTGTCATAGAGGTGAACCCAGATACCTTCATCATTGGTCGAATAAAAATATCCAGGTAGGCTAGCAAACATTCGTGCAATGTTTGGCGGACAGCATGCACATTTAAACCATCCCTGTCGAGTTGGCACACCTCTTCTTTCGTGCGCATACCATGGATCTCCTGTCGCCCTGCCATTACTGATATGAGGATTCACGTAGAAGTATTTTTCTCCATCGAGTGAAATGCCGGAGAGAATACTGTTGTATAAGGTTAACTCCACAAGATCGGCAAAACGAGCCTCTCCACTAATAGCAAGCATCCGCCAGTTCCAGAACGCCGAAGCAATTGCTGCACAGGTTTCTGCATAAGAGTTTTCATTTGGTAGTTCAAATTCTCGGCCAAAAGACTCGCTGTAAGCCCGACCACCCACTGCCCCGGTTACATACATCTTTTGCTCTGTCATACTCTTCCATAAACTCTCCAGTGCGTCCAGATAGGCTTGGTTTCCCGTCTCTATATAGTAGTCAGTCATCCCGCTACAGAAATACAATGCCCGCACAGCATGTCCCAAAATCTCCCGCATCTCTTTACCCTCAACATGGTCAATAAAGAAACCCGCCGTATCGAGATAGCGCCTCACACCTGTTTCCCGGTATAATTCAATCAATCCCATCTCCACTTCGGGATGACCTGGGTGCGCTTCCTTTTTCCCGGAACCAAACATATCGCAGATGTAATCTGCGTATTTACGAGCGATATTGAGCAGACGGTCACTACCGGTGGAACGATGATGGGCAACTGCCGCCTGAAAGAGGTGACCAGCGCAGTATAGTTCATGTATGCGATCCAAATCTGTCCAGCGTTTTTTAGCTCTCTCCTTTTGAAAGTAAGTATTGAGATAGCCATCATCACCCTGAGCTGGCTGGATAATATCAATAGCCTCCTCGATCATTTTCTCAATTTCGGGCAGCTCCTGTACCTGGAGAATCCAGGAAGCAGCTTCGATCCATTTGTAAATGTCCGAGTCCGCAAAGTAAAAGCCCTGAAACTCTGCATCTGATTTACCATAAACACGCATAAAGTTATCAAGAACACCACTTTTTCGGATTTCTTGCATCTGCTTTTTTAGAGTAACTATTGCCATCGTGTCCATTCGAGATTTCCAAAAACCTGTGTTCATTCGCACAGCTCTAATGGGAATAGGTTTCAATTTACAAAAAGGACTATTCATTGTAGATACAACCCCCGCATCCTGCCAGGAAATTCTTTGCCCTTCTAAGTGTTTAGGTGACATAGTTCCTCCTTTTTTGGACTTGATTTAATTTTCTCTGAAATGTACCGAATTTAGCCTCTCCTGTAAGTTTTCTACCTATAAGCTCGCTAAGATCGGCATCATTTATTTGCCGAGAGAGTCTATTATCAGTTTTCTTGAGGGGAATCTCCAGTAATAGTTCTGTCTAGAATTCATATTTTGTTGACCTCCAGAATAGACCCTTAAGTACTTTCTGGGAATCCTGGCTTCCCTTAATGATGTCGTGGACAGCTTTGCATATGGGTAGCTCTCAGTAATAGCGTTGTGATAAAACCATTAAGGCAGCCATTGTACCCACACCTTCTGCCAGCTTATCAAATCTTTCTTTTTTGACAAATGCTTCGCCGAACCCCCGATTATGACTATGAGTTGAAAAGAGTGTTGCTTCATAATCTCCCATATTTATATATATATGAAACGTCTTATATATTTTCGCTTATCTGTAGAGGTTTGATTCATCAAACCCGCTAATTTTCTGGCTTCATAAATGAAGTCGCTACAAGGGATGCGCAATTATTTATGTCGTTTCATATAGTATGCAAAATAAAAAATAAAAGTCAACGACCTCTACCTCTAGTCTTGTTTTTGATTTAGACAGAAATAATGGTCAACCCACCAAGTTTTGAACAATGACCTTCCAGTTTCCCCAAAAACCGTTCTCGGGGAACTGGAGGAGGGAATTTGACCTTCCCCAAGAATTGCTTATAATGCCCTGATAGGCCGAAAAATACTGTCTTGATAATTAACTAGAACTATAGTGATTCATATGTCTGAGTATGTTCCCTGCTTTCGCAAAAGGTCTTTTCTCTGTTGCAGGCATCATAGATGAAATGAATGAGGCAAGAGAAAAGTTTTTCTCTTTTGACTGAGTCATAGTCAATATAATTGCACCAAGAGGTAAGTATCATCAGAAAGAAAGATTTTACTACTGGCAGCTTGATGGGTAATATCTGGCATCTCGCTTTCCCTATGTCCATCAGTTCCCTATTCATGGCGCTGCCCACGACCCTTGATATGTTCTGGATGGGAAAGCTGGGTGTAGCTGCTCTGGCCTCAGTGGGTATTGTCCAGAGCCTAAGAATGGCCATGATCAGCCCTATCATAGGTCTTTCAGTAGGGGGAGGGGCGGCTATCGCCCGTTATATAGGAGCCGGAGATCAGGAAAGGGCAAACCTGGCTATGTTCCAGTCACTGGTTCTCTTCTTACTGATAGTAGGTAGCACTGGACTAGCGGGTTTCATTTTTGCCAGGCCACTACTCAGGCTCCTAGGAGTAGAGGAGAATGTCATTCCTCTAGCGCTGAGCTACGCCCGGATCATCTTCGCTGGCCTCCTGGCAATGGAGATGCTTCCTACGGTGAGCGGCCTACTGAACGCGTCTGGAAGTCCGGAAAGGTCACTCCAAGCCAATATTATAGCTACCATCATCATCATACTTTTGGAGCCATTGCTGGTATTTGGCCTCGGCCCTTTTCCTCAATTGGGGATAAGAGGTGCGGGCATGGCAATGGTTTTGGGGAACTCCTTGGGTAGTGGCTATCATATCTTCGTGTTACTTACCGGAAGAGCTAGGGTGAGGATAGATAGAAAATCTCTGCGACTGGATTGGCAACTTATGAAGCGCATCATTCTCATTACCTTGCCGGCAGGAGTCCAGCAGAGCACCTTCAATATCGCTAATACCGTCTTGATTAGGATTGTCTCAGCTTATGGTACAACGACCTTAGCTGCTTATAGTGTGGTGACGAGGATTCTTCAACTGGTTCAGATGCCATACTTGAGCCTTGGGAGAGCATCTGCGACCATGGTAGGACAGAATCTGGGAGCAGCCAAGGCCTCGCGTGCTGAGAAGAGCGCCTGGCTAATTGCTACCCTCACTATGATATTCGCTGGGTTGAGTATGACGGTCCTATCCTTTATAGCCAAACCGATTATCTCGGTTTTTAGTGCCGAAGCTGGCGTTGTTTCAGTGGGAGTGAGCATGATTCGCATAGTAGCCATTGGACAGGTATTCATGGGCCTTTCTAGGGTCATGGAGAGCTCGTTGGGCGGCTCCGGTGATACCATCTCTCCCATGGTGATAAATATCATTGCCCTCTGGTTTATCCAGTTGCCGCTGGCTTACAGTTTCTCCCGGATTGTTGGTTGGGGCACCAATGGCATCTGGCTGGCCCTCTCCATCGGTTATATGGTAGCCGCACTTATCATGACCCTTCGCTTCCAACAGGGAAAATGGAAATTAAAAGAGATCTGAAATGATAGGTGCTGGCTACATCAGGAGAGCATTTTAGTCAAATTTAACTACTTTATTCTTTACTTCTTATTAGGTCTTTTTAAAGAGCAAAATCTTGAATTAGCGAAAATAGGTTGAAGTAATAACTTCTACTATTGTTCTTCTTAAAAAAGTGTGCAGTATCATTATAGCTAAATAAAGATGAAGTTTGACCTTTCCCAAGAATTACTTATAATGCCCTGATAGGCTGAAAAAACCTTAAACAATATGTAAATACTCGGTGAATATTTACAACAATATTCTTAGAATACCCAGGATATAGTATATGAGAAATAGAGCTGAGCTCTTATTAAGCGGAAATGAAGCAATAGCAAGGGGAGCTTATGAAGCTGGGGTAGCTGTAGCAGCAGGCTATCCCGGAACACCGAGCAGTGAGATTCTGGAATCCCTGGCCCAATATGATAATGAAGTTTATTGCGAATGGGCCCCCAACGAAAAGGTAGCCATGGAAGTAGCTACAGGGGCATCCTGGGTGGGCGCCAGGTCTATGGTCACTATGAAACATGTAGGATTGAACGTAGCCGCTGATCCTTTAATGACTCTTTCCTACGTGGGAGCCGGGGGAGGCCTGGTAGTAGTAGTAGCTGATGATCCCGGTATGTATTCTTCACAAAATGAGCAGGATTCCAGGAATTACGCTCGATTTGCTAAGATTCCTATGTTCGAACCTTCTGATAGCCAGGAGGCGAAGGATTTTATAATTGCAGCTTTTGAGTTATCGGAAAAATTCAATACCCCGGTTATCCTCCGCTCTAGCACCCGCATCTCACATGGCAAATCAGTGGTCAAGCTAGGCAAAAGGAAAACCAGCTCCAAAAAAATCGAATTTCTCAAGAACCCGCCCAACTACGTAGCCGTTCCCAGCTATGCCAGGAAGATGAGAGAAAGAATGGAAAAGAGATTGGCACAACTGCGGCTCTATGTCAACAAGTGTTCCCAGAACCAGATAATCAGCAGAGGGAAAGAAGTGGGAGTAGTAGCCTCAGGAGTAGCTTTTCAATATGCCAGGGAAGAATTCAAGGAAGCCTCCCTCTTAAAATTAGGCCTTTCTTATCCCTTTCCCGATGACCTCATTAGAGAATTTGCCCATAACTACCAGGAATTGATTGTAATAGAAGAACTTGACAATTTTCTGGAAGAGCACATTCGCAGTCTGGGCATAAAAACAAAGGGAAGAGAATATTTTCCGGGGTTAGGGGAGCTAAATCCGGATAGAGTAGCTCAAGGACACTATAGACTAGAGAATAACGGGGCGTTGATTAAAGAAAAAAAAGTGGACGAAAATGGTATCTCTCTTCCAGCAAGACCTCCCATGTTCTGTCCAGGCTGTCCCAGTAGAGGCCTCTTCTATGCTCTTTCCAAAATTGATTGTGTGGTAAGCGGAGATATAGGATGTTACAGCTTAGGCGTATTTCCTCCTTATGAAAGACTGGATACCATTCTCTGTATGGGAGCAGGAATAACTGTAGCTCAAGGGATGGACAAAGCAGGACTTAAAGATAAACCTGTAATTGGAATAATAGGAGACTCCACTTTTTTCCATTCTGGAATTACGGGACTCCTGGAGCTCTCATATAATAAAGGGATTTCTACTATTGTCATTGTTGACAATAGAGCTACAGCGATGACCGGGCTTCAGGAACATCCAGGCACAGGCAGAACCCTGATGAGGGAAAAAACCTACACAGCATACCCGGAAGATTTTGCCCGGGCTTGTGGAATAAAAAACATTCATATCATAGACCCCCTGGACTTCGAGCAGACTTTGAAGGTACTCAAAAAAGAAGTTAAAAAGGAAGCTGCCTCAGTAATTATCTCTAGACGTGCCTGTGTTCTAGTAGAAAGACTAAAAAAGAATCCCCTTGCCATAGACTCAGATAAGTGTACGCAGTGCGGCAGGTGTCTTAAAATCGGATGCCCGGCTATTTACAGGGAAAGAACCAATAAGAAGGCTATCGTCATTAATGAAATCTTGTGCACAGGCTGTGGTTTTTGCACTCAGGTTTGCCCCAAAGAAGCCATTGTTGCAAAACAATAGGGCCCTCTATTATTATCTTGCGAGATTAGCTCTAGAGCGCATCGAGTATCTCTTGGAACGTAAATTGTGAGTGGTTAATTGGTGAGTGGTGAGTTAAATTAACCATTTAACTATATGAAACGACATAAATAATTGCGTATCCCTTGTAGCGACTTCATTTATGAAGCCAGAAAATTAGCGGGTTTGATGAATCAAACCTCTACAGATAAGCGAAAATATATAAGACGTTTCATATAAAAACACTATAAAATTGAGAACAGCACTCGCTCAAAGCGTGTATGAATAGTATTGCGTCATGCGTGATGCGTATTGCGCAATACGATATACGCAATACGAGATTATCCTGAAGCATATCCTTCTTCATATCTCCCTATTATCAATAAATCTTTTTGCTTTGCCGGTAGTTCTAGGTAAAGTAGTTGGTTCTACCAATTCTACATGGGGAGTCACCAAAAGCTCTCTTTTGAGTTTAGCTTTAATGTCGCTCTGCAGCTTTTCCAAACCCTCAAAGGAGCCCCTGAAGAACCTTTTCTCAACTTCCACTCTCACCCTCATCTCATCCAGACCCCCTTTTCGTTCCAGGATAATCTGATAGTTTCTCCCCACCTCGGGCAGACTCATAAGAACTCTCTCCACGCCTGAAGGAAAGATATTCACACCTCGCAGGACAAACATATCATCCACTCTGCCCTTGATTCGGGATATGCGGCGGTGGGTTCGTCCACACTTGCAGGATTCAGGATAGATACTGGTTAGATCACCGGTTCTATACCTTAAAAGTGGCATTGCTTCTCTATTTATGGCGCTGAGTACCAGTTCCCCTTCTTCCCCCTCTCTTAAGACTTCCAAAGTCTCTGGGTCAATAATCTCCATAATGAAATTGTCCTCCCAGAGATGCATTCCTTCTTTTTGCTTGCATTCAAAAGCAACTCCCGGGCCATTCATCTCAGAAAGCCCATAGGAATCATAGGCATCCAGCCAAAAAATTTCCTCAATTTTGCGCTTTGTGGCATCTGAATAAGGCTCTGCCCCTAAATAGAATATGCGCAGGTCAAAATCATCCCTGGGATTTAGCCCCAATCTCTCCATAACTTCAGCTAAGTAAAGAGCATAGCTAGGAGTCAGGTGCAATATGGTAGTATTAAAGTCACGCATCAATCCTATCTGCCGTTCGGTGTTACCAGCTCCCCCTGGAATTACCAATAACCCTGCTCTCTCTGCTCCGTAATGGAAAATGAGACCTCCGGTAAAGAGCCCATAGCTCATCATATTTTGAAAAACATCCTCAGGCCCGGCTCCTGTCATCTTTATAGAACGAGTTATCAACTGAGCAGCCTGGTCTATATCCTTCTGGGTAAATAGCACAGCCTTAGGCTTTCCAGTTGTACCAGTAGAGGTATGTAACCGGACAAGACTGGATAGGGGAGAGGCTAAAAACCCATAAGGATATCCAGCACGCAGGTCTTTCCTGGTAGTAAAGGGAAGTCTTTTTAAGTCTTTCAAGTTTTTTATATTTTCAGGTTTTACCCCATTGGCGCGGAATGCTTCTTTATAAAAAGGCACTTTATGATAGACTCTTTCCGATACTTTTTTCAATCCTTTTAGCTGCAGTTCCTCCAGACATCCTCGAGTAAGACATTCTGGATTCTCTTTCTGACGCCTCACTATAGTTCTCCCCTCATTTTCTCTCTCTTTTATCAATTAATCTCCTACCTATAGCTTCTCTGGCAAAGAAGTCAGGTTCAACTAACTTAACCTCAACACTAATACCTAAATCCTGATAGACTTCTCTTTCCCCTCTGGACTTCAATTCTTGCAGCTTCTTCATTTCGTCAAAAAAGATTTCTTCGGAAATCTCCACCAGTACCTCAACTATGTCCTCACCGTCCCTTCTATCAATCACCACGCAAATATGAGGCTCAACTTTCTCAATCCGGGAAAAAATGCGCTCAATCTGGGAAGGAAAGAATCTCACTCCCTTGATGGTTACCAGTTCATCGGTACGACCGGCTACTTTTTTCATCTTGATGAGAGTTCGCCCGCATTTACAAAGAGAAGCATCCAGAATAGTAATGTCCCCTGTTCGATATCTAATAAGTGGAAATGCCTCCTTGGTAATGGTGGTAAGCACCAATTCTCCCTTCTCTCCTAAAGGAAGCACCTCTTCAGTCTCAGGGTCTATTATTTCCGCAATAAATTGGTCCTCGAAAATGTGAAGCCCCTTCTTTTCTTCACATTCTCCTGCCACTCCTGGCCATACTATCTCGCTTAAACCGTAATTATCGGTTGCCTTTATATTGAGTTCATCTTCTATCTGCTTTCTGGTCTTCTCTGAAAAAGGCTCGCCGGTAAAAAGACCTCTTTTTAGATGAATGTCAGCCGGACCTAATCCTTTTTTTCGAATAGCTGCGGTCAATCTAAGCCCAAATCCGGGAGTAGCTACTAATGCTGTAGTACGATAATCTCGAGCAATCACTACCTGCCGTGCTGGATCGAGATTGGAGCCCGGTATAACTGATGCCCCTATCAACTCGGCCCCATAATGGAAACCAAGCCCCCCACCGAATAGGCTATAATCAAAGCATATCTGCACTACATCATCTTTTGTTACGCCACCGGCAGAAAGTATGCGAGCGCTTGCTTCCGTCCAATGGGCCAGGTCATTCCTGGTATACCCCACAACGATAGGCTCTCCGGTGGTGCCAGAAGTACATTGGAGTCTTACCACTTCTCGAAGAGGAACAGCGAACATTTCGTAAGGATAGCTCTGGCGCAAAGTAGTCTTGCTGGTAAAAGGAATTCTAGCTAATTGCTCTAAAGAATTGATCTCCTCTGGTACTAGCCCTACCTGGTCAAATAATCTTCGGTAAAAAGTAACGCTTCGACGGACTCTATTAAGAGTAGCCTGAAGCCTTTCTAATTGTAGCTGCTTTAGTTCATCTCTTGCCATACATTCAAAATGAGAATTCCAGATAGACATCTATT
>CAZQMG010000008.1:12949-28398 GCA_964594375.1 uncultured Clostridia bacterium
TTTAGTTCATCTCTTGCCATACATTCAAAATGAGAATTCCAGATAGACATCTATTCCACCTCCTCATTCATTCCCAGACCTCTTTATATTCTCTGCCTAGATAGGCTCTCCTCACCTCCTGGTTATGGAGAAGTTCCTGCGACATTCCTTGAAGAACCACCCTTCCCGTCTCTATAACATAAGCCCTGCTAGATATTCTTAACGCCGCCTCAGCATTCTGCTCTACTAAAAGAATAGTAGTACCTTGCTTATGTAGTTCAGATATTATTTGGAAAATCTGAATGGTTACCAGAGGGGCCAGTCCCATAGAAGGCTCATCCATCAAGATAAGCTTTGGTCTTGCCATAAGAGACCGCCCAATAGCCAGCATTTGCTGTTCTCCTCCACTGAGAGTACCTGCTATCTGTGACTTTCTTTCTTTTAGAATAGGAAAAAGGACAAATACTTTCTCTAAGTCATTCTTAATCTCAGACTTTTTGTCTTTTCTATAACGCTGGTAAGCTCCCAGAATAAGATTCTCTATGACCGTCAAAGGAGCGAATAACTGCCTTCCTTCCGGCACCAGGCTAACCCCCATTCTAATTATCTGCCGGGGATTTCGCTTTATAATATCAGTATCAAAGAAAAGAATCTGTCCGGTTAGGGAGGAAACCAATCCCACAATAGAGTTGAGTAAGGTGGTTTTCCCAGCACCGTTCGCTCCAATCAAGGACACCACTTCACCTTCTTCAACATGTAGAGAAACTCCTTTCAGAGCCTGCATACGCCCATAATAACTTCTAAGATTTCGTATAGCTAGCATTCTCTGTTTCTCTCTTGCCAAGA
The DNA here is from genome assembly GCA_964594375.1 of uncultured Clostridia bacterium. GTDB lineage: Bacteria > Aerophobota > Aerophobia > Aerophobales > AE-B3A > AE-B3A. The sequence goes on from CAZQMG010000008.1 coordinate 13,775, forward strand.
TAAGCAGTTATCACCGCTTCATTATTTTGGACCTGGCGGGGGGTTCCTTCCGCAATAACCTGACCAGAATTAAGAACAACCACTTCCTCAGATACCTCCATCACCATCCCCATATCATGTTCTACTAGAAGAATGGTAATTCCAATTTCCCGAATTCGGTAAATAAGCTGGACCATCTCATCGGTCTCAGGAACACTGAGCCCAGCTACTGGTTCATCGAGTAAGATTAGTTCTGGTTCCGTGGCCAGGGCTCGGGCAAATTCTAATAACTTCTGTTGTTGAAAGACAAGGCTGGAAGCCGCCTCGTTCCTCTTAGCCTCTAATCCCACAAAAGAAAGCATCTCTAAAGAATATTCACGGATTCTTCTTTCCTCAGCTCGGGTTTTTTTTGAATTGAGAATAGCAGCAAAAAGACCTGACCTGGTTCGGCAGTGGCGTCCCACCATCACATTCTCCAAAACGGACATATTCTCAAACAGCTGAACATTCTGAAAAGTGCGCGAAACTCCTTTTTCTGCAATAACATAGGATTTAAGTCCGTTAATTTTTTGCCCTTTGAATCTGATTGTGCCAGAAGTCAGCGGATATATTCCAGAAATGAGATTAAAAATAGTGGTTTTGCCCGCCCCATTAGGACCGATAAGGGCTTTGATCTGATGAGGGTTTACCTCAAAGTCTATCCCATCTACAGCAGTTACCCCTCCAAAACTTTTCTCTAATTTTTCAATTCGGAGAATAGGGCCCATGTTATTGCCTGTTTTTCCTTTTTTTCACCAGGTCAAAAATACCTACAAAAAGTCCCTTAGGCAAAAAAACCATTATAAGTAGAAGAATCGAACCATAAATAAGAATATCGTAATCTTGAAATGCTCGTAAGTACTCAGGCAAAATAGTCAATAGAGCCGCACCTACCATCGCTCCCCACACACTAGCCACTCCTCCTACTACAACCATAGTGACAAGAACGATGGAAAAATGAAAGCCAAAAGGACTGGGATTGAGAAAAGTAATAAAGTGTGCATAGAGGCTCCCAGCGACAGAGGCATAAACAGCACTCAATACAAAGATTTGAATCTTGTATTTGGCAGTATTCACCCCCATAACATTGGCTGTCAACTCACCTGCGTGGATAGACCTCAGAGCTCGCCCCACCCGGGAGTGAGTAATATTCAGGGAAATCAGTAAGGCAATTATTACCAGAATCCAGACAAGATAATAGTAGTGAACATCGGTTTTAAACAAGAAATTTCCTAACTTAAAGCGGGGAATCTGTCCAAAGCCAGAGGGGCCACCAGTAAGGGAACTAGCCTGGTTAAAAATGATATAAACGATATAGCCAAATGCTAAGGTAGCCATAGCCAGGTAGTGACCTTTGAGTTTGAGGGCAGGAGCTCCTATAAGGAAAGCAATCCCTCCGGTAACAAAAATGGCTGCCAAAAGCGCAAGCCAGGGCGAGACGCCAAATTTAGTACTGAGTATCCCGGAAGTATATGCCCCCAGTCCAAAAAAAGCAGCCTGACCCAGGGAAATCTGCCCTGCGTAGCCCATAAGCAGACTGAGACCAATGGTAATAAGACTATGAATGCCCACAAAGACCAACACATTCAGGTAATAAGAATTGCCAAGTCCCAGCGGTATAGCCATAGTTACTCCCGCCAGGATCACCAGCACAATCAAATTCTTCTTTTTCATCGCTTTTTCTTTTTAGACGACTCTTTACAAAGATGCTATGGCTGTCAATTAAAACTTCTTGAACTCTCCTTTTTCTCTACTTCCCAGAAGTCCGCCCGGTTTGATGAATAAAACTAAAAGCAACACTACCAGAGCAATAGCATCTTTATACCCGGAAGACACAAAACCTGCTCCCAGAGATTCCATGATACCAATAACAAACCCTGCCACTACCGCTCCCACATTACTCCCCAATCCACCCAATACCGCAACACTGAACCCCTTCACTGCTAACATAGTCCCCCGATTGTAGTCCATAAGAGCAATAGGAGCAATGATAATCCCGGCTGTCGCTCCAATGGCTGCACTTAAGGCAAAAGACAAAAGAACCATAGTCTTTACATTAATACCAACTAGACTGGCTGCCGTGCGATTAGCTGCACAGGCTCTCATTGCTTTTCCAGTTAGGGTAAACCCGAAAAAGAAAATTAGAAAAACCACCGTCGCCGCCATAATCCCCAGTATCCATAAGGTCTGAGGAAGAATAGTAGCCCCCAGCACCCTCACTGGCTCTTCTCCTGAAAAAGCGGGCAAGGAAAAGGTCTCTTTACCCCAGGCAAACATAGCGCCACCTTTGAAGAGAATACTGGCAGCTATGGTGATAATAATAAGAGTAACTACGGAAGGGTCTTTTAAAGGATGAATAGCTCCCCTTTCAAAAAGAGCTCCCATCAGAGCAACTATTAGAATTGAGAGGAAAAAACCTACCACCATAGGTAGTTTGATGATTGTGGTCAGGTATATCATCATCATCCCGCCCAACATGACAAATTCTCCCTGGGCAAGATTGATGATGCCGGTGGAGGAGTAGATTATGTTAAACCCCAGGGCGACCATTCCGTAAATTGTACCGAGAGTGATGCCGGTAAATAGATACTGAAGGAGTTGACTCCCTAGACTCATTATTTCTTCTCCGCTTTAGTCACTGCATTTCGTTGCTAGTTGCTCGTTGCTAGTATCTCGTAAGAAAAGACCTTAAAATCCACAAAGTAATACTATTGACGGAATACGATTTACGCACTTCTTTCTTTTCCCCTCGGGAAGAGGGAACACAAGCAACTAGCGACTAGCAACGAGCAACGGATTTTAAGGAATGTCCTTTTGACAAGCACAGAAACTGCTAGATTTGAGAAAACGGCGTCAGACCGTCTAAACTCCGACCTGACGCCGTATGGAATTGTTAGGATCGATTCTACTTTACCACCACAAATTGTCCATTTTTGACGGTCAGCATTTCGAATGCATATTTATCCAGACCGCTATGGTCCTCGGGCGAGAAATTGAATACGCCTCCTGTCCCCACAAAACCTTTTTTGTTCTCAATGTAATCCCTGATTTTTTCCCTGTCTGGACCTACCTCTTCTAGAGCTTCAATTACTAACTGCAGCGCATCCCAGGCGTGTCCACCAAAGGTACTAACATCCTCGTTATACTTAGCTTCGTATTCTTCTTTGTAGCGAGATAAAACTTCCTTTTGTGGATGACCATCAAGAAGAGTATCCACGGCAAGCAACCTCCCACAGGGGAAGATTATTCCCTCGCCCGCTTCTCCGGCTGTCTGGGCATACTTTATGTTGCCAAATCCATGACTCTGGAAAAGAGGAATCTCCATTCCCAACTGTCGCATATTCTTGGCTACGATTACCTGACCCGCTACGATTGACCAGTTAACTACAGCCTCAGCTTCACTGGCTTTAATCTTTGTCAGTTGGGCAGTCATATCGGTATCTTCCGGCCCATACGTCTCATCAGCTATAATAGTTATGCCAAATTCAGGAGCAAGTTTTTTGAGTTGTCCTCGACCTTGATCACCAAAACTAGTTGTTCCTGTGATAATGGCAATTTTTGATATCCCCTGTTCATTCATGTACTCAAAGATTCTCACTGCAGCATCGCTGTCCTTTTGAGGAGTCTTGAAGACCCAGCGCTTAACCGGTACCACAATGGCCTCAGCAGCCGCACAGGAAATAAGTGGGACCTCAGCCTCCTCCGCTATAGGGATTACCGCCATGGTAGTGCCACTTCGGGAAGGGCCAACTATTGCCAGCACCTTGTCCTTATTAATGAGTTTCTTGATTGCTGTTACCGTCCTCGTTTCATCTCCAGCAGTATCCTCAATGATGATTTCCAAAGGATGACCATTGATGCCGCCAGCCTTGTTTATCTGTTCCTCGATCATTCTTACAGTGTTCCGTTCCGGTTCCCCTAGCCAGGAGGCCCCGCCTGTTATAGCAAATATGGCCCCCACCTTGTACGGCTCTTTTTCAGCCGATACACCAAAGGCTAATCCCTGAATCAAAAGCATCCCCGCTGCTACCAAACAAAACAGCAACAACCCCTTTTTCCTTGTCATTTCTCTTCCTCCTTATCTCTATTCTATGCGTGCCACATAGTCTCGTGTTAACAATTGACAATGATAATTTAATAAAAAAAATTGTCAAGAAATACCTCAGGACAATTTCTTCCGTCGCTGTATAGTAGCCTTTTATTCTTTCTGCTCAGTTTTTCGTTTCGGGAAAAATATAAACTCGTCGCCTTGCTCCTCAAACAGTATATTTTTCTTTTTTCTCAACTCGAAGCTTCGTTAAGGTAGCTCCTATAAGGCTCCTTCAGAAAATATCCTTCGGTAGATATATAAATGCTATATTTCAAGAATTGGTTAGATTAAGTAGCTCTTCCCTTAGCTTTTCAATCTTCTTATCCAGATTCTGCATAAACTTTTTGCCCCTGGCAGTGGCTACTGCTCCCTGGGGTGAAGGCTTGAGCAGGTTATGATGCTCCAGAACTCTCAAAGAATATCTGACCTGATGTTGGGGGAATCCACTAAGTTCAGAAAGCTTTATAATACCAATTGAGTGGTAAAGGATAACAAAATTTAGAATAATAGTATGCCTGGCCACTCTCTTGATATCTTCCTCAAGTTTAGCTAACATTATAATCTGCCAACATCCTTACTAGAAAGAATCTTTACCTCCTGCGCCTGAAACAGTCCTACTGCATCTTTTAGTTTTTCGATTTTTAAAACCACCAGAGCATTACTGCCTTTCGGGGCTACAAAAGCATAGAGGTACTCTACATTGATACCTGCTTTCCCCAGAATAGCCATAACCCCTGCCAGGCCACCTGGTTTATCCTCGACCTCTACTACTATCACCTCTGTTTGAGATACCGTAAATCCCCTTTCCTCTAGAGCTTCATATGCCTTTTCAGGTTTATCTACTATCATTCGCAAGATACCAAATTCGGTAGTATCAGCAATAGCTAATGCCCGGATATTGATTCCTTTATTCCCTAGAACCTGAGTGATCTCAGCTAGTCTGCCTATCTTATTTTCCAGGAATACCGAAATTTGTCTTACTTCCAACTTAGCCTCCTATTTTGATTTTCTCTTATCTATTATACGTTTTGCTTTACCCATACTTCTCTCAATCGTCCTTGACTCAACCAACCTCACTCCTATTCTCAAACCCAGCGCATCTTCAATTTCTTTTTCGATTTTTGCTTCTATTTTCTCCACTCTCTTTACCTCATCAAAGAAAGTATTAGGAGAAACCTCAAGCTCAACTGTTAACTCATCTAATCCTCTTTTCCTCTCCAAAATCAACTGATAATGAGGCTCAGCTTCCTCTATTTGAAGTAATACATTCTCTATTTGAGAAGGAAAAATATTTACCCCTCTTATAATAAGCATATCATCTACCCTGCCCTTGATTTTACTAATCCTGGCAATAGTTCTCCCGCACTCACATGGCTGATAATTTATCTGGGTTATATCGCCAGTCCTGTATCTTACCAGAGAAGTCCCTTCTCTGGTTAAGGTAGTCAAGACTAACTCTCCCTCCTCTCCTTCTTCTAGAACCTTACCCGTTTTGGGGTCAATTATTTCAGGCAGGAAATGGTCTTCAAAAATATGCATTCCTTCTTTTGCCTCACACTCCTGAGCCACTCCTGGCCCGATAATCTCGGTCAATCCATAAATATCTAGAGCATCTATCCCCAGTTGAGCCTCAATTTCTCTACGCATATTCTCTGACCACGCCTCTGCCCCCAATATCCCTACCCTGAGGGAGAGTTCCCTAGGATTAACTCCTATCTCTTCTGCTACCTCTGCTATGTGCAAAGCGTAAGAAGGGGTGCATGTTAGAACTGTGGATTTAAAATCCTGCATTATCATTATCTGTCGCCTGGTCTGCCCCCCAGAAATAGGGACAGTTTTTGCACCAATTAATTGAGCTCCATAATGGACTCCCAGCCCCCCGGTGAAAAGACCATAACCATAAGCATTGTGGACTACATCCTTTGAGGTAGTTCCCGCACAGGCTAAAGCTCTAGCCATAACCTCTGACCAGACCTGGATATCTTTTCTGGTGTACCCGTTGACTACCGGTTTCCCGGTGGTTCCGGAAGAGATGTGAAATTCCACTATTTTCTCCAGCGGGGCAGTGAATAAGCCAAATGGATAACCTTCCCTTAACTCTGGTTTTCTGGTAAAAGGAAATTTTCTTAAGTCTTCCAGTGATTTTAGAGCATCTGGATGAAGGTGATTCTTGGTAAATTTTTTTCTATAGAAAGGCAATCTCTCATAGACCCGACGGACAACTTCTTTCAGCCTTGTTAGCTGAAGGTCTTTCAAATTATCTCTATCCATACACTCGTATTCTTTATTCCAGATCATTGTTCCTCCGCTGAACATATTGAGAGGGGAAACATCCCCCTCACCCATTCCCTCTCCCCTGAGGGAGAGGAGACTTTTCTTCTTCCTTTTCGAGCGACGAGCGACCAGCAACGAGCAACAAATTTCTATTCACTAATTTGTCCTTCCTAATTCAAAAGCCTTCAAGTTAACCTCTATAGTATGGGAAGGGACCTCTTGACGAATAACTTTTTCCCAGGTACTTGATTCAAAGCTAAGAAAGGTGGAAAGCTTTCCCAGTAAAACCAGGTTAAAAGCCTTGGCATTGCCCACATCCTCGGCAATCTTACTGGCTTCTATTTTGACGATTTGAGAACTTCTCTTCTTTAGATGGAGAAGAATATCTTTAGGGTACTTCTCTTTGCCAATATTTACCATAAGAGGAAAAATTTCCAGGTTATTCAATATCAATATTCCCTTTTTCTTTAGATAGCCAATAAACCTTAAAGCCTCCAGTTTTTCTGAAGCAAGAAGAAAATCCGCCTCCCCTTTTCTAATAAGCGGAGAATAAACCTTATCCCCAAATCTTACCTGTGAGCTAACGCTGCCTCCCCTTTGGGCCATGCCATGAACTTCCGACTTTTTGACATCATACCCTTCTTGAAAGGCTACTTTAGCTAAGATTTCCGAAGCTAGTAAAATTCCCTGTCCCCCTACTCCTACCAGTAAAATATTAGTTATTGATCTTGGCATTTGTCTTTCAGTCTTCCACGCTAGCCAGGAGTAAGTATCCAGTGAAGTACATTCTATGTTGTCATTGCGAGTCCTCCTGAATCTCTTCGGGACGTCTCGCAATCTCTTGAGATTGTAAAGTTTGAGAAAGATTTGTTAGATATTATAAGTAAATTTTCTAAGAGGTCAAATAAGCTTCATACATAAAGAAAAAAAACTTGACCGGGATAGGGGAGTAAGATAAGATAAAGTTACCCCCTCTCCCTTCCCTCTCCCCCGTGGGGAGAGGATTGAAGTGAGGGGAAAAAGGAAGAGGAAAACATATGAATAAGATAGTGCTTGACCTGGAAACGCAAAAGACCTTTGAGGAGGTGGGCGGCAGACGAATGCATCTTTTGAAGATTTCAGTGGTGGGAGTTTATCACTATGCCAAAGATAGATATATGACTTTTGAAGAAAAGGAAATTTCTGGCTTAGAGGAAATTCTAAAATCAGCGGACTTAGTCATCGGCTTTAATATAAAGAAGTTCGATTTTCTAGTACTGGAGCCATATTTATCCATCCCAGCAAGGAAACTGCCAGCTCTGGATATAATGGAGGAGATTACCAGGGTAGCCGGCCATAGGGTAAGCCTGGATAGTGTTGCCCAGGCAACCTTAGGAATGAAGAAAAGTGGAAGTGGGTTAGAGGCAGTAAGGCTCTTCCGAGAAGGCAAAATAGAGGCGTTGAAAAGATATTGCCTGGACGATGTCCGAATTACCAAAGAACTGTACCAGTATGGCCAAAAGCATGGAGAACTCTCTTTCACCTCAAAGTATGGCTCTCGTCAATATTCTGTTCCTGTAGGCTGGACCATTAAGGACATTTGAATGTTGAACAGTGCCTATTGGTGAATACCAACTAGCGTACCTTCGGGGACCAGACCAAAGAGCTCAAAGATATCCTGGTTCTTCATTCTTATGCAGCCTTTGGATGCTGGTGTTCCAATGAGGCCTTCTTCTGGTGTTCCATGAATATAAATGCAGCGGGCATATGAATCCACTTCTCCACCTTCATTGAGACCCGGTACTATTCCTTTTAACCAAAGTATGCGGGTGGTTATAAGCTCTTCTTTAATATCGGTGATGTCAGTATAAATTTCTGCTATTTGACCTGTATTTTTGCGCTGCTCAAATATAGTCCCGATCTTGGCGTCCTTTCCAATCTTGGCAACAATGAAGTGGGTTCCCAGGGGAGTTTTATTACTATTCTTTTCGTTACCCACTCCATACCTGGAAGTCGAAACAGGATAGATTCTTATGATCTCCCTACCTTCAAAAACAAAAAGCTTTTGCTTCGAGGTATCAATTGTAATAATAAACTCGTTAGCTGCACTCTGAATTGGGTATCCTGTGGCGAAAAGTAACAATAACAAAAAAATAAGGAACAGCTTCCTTTTCATGATGTTCCCAAGGCACTTGGCAATTCTAGTTTTCAGGCCATACCTATTCAAAATCCTCTTCCTACTTGTCCAAAGAAGCTCTGGCTAGTTCTTTTAAGCAGAGTTTAATCAAATTTTAGCTCTTGTCAACGAACCTTCTGCATAAAAATCCTTCTACAAAATATTTCATCTTGTAATTCTGTGCAGACACTATTTCCCAATTATCACACAAATATACATGAAAAGCTCGATAAATTAAAAGCGGGATACGTAGTTTCAAATCAATCCTTTCGACATTCCGTCTAAACCATTATCAACCCAGAAATTACAGGATTAGAAAGATCTTCAGAATCGAACATGAGAGATATACAACAAATTTCCTGCAAAGTTGTCAATCTATTTGGGGGACTCTGGTAAAGATTTGTGCTTTTGACACCATCCTCTTTTTCGTTAGGATAAGAACTAGTTCTTAATAAGCACAAATCAAAAAGGAGGATGAGACCAATGATAGTTACAACTATTGCTGTTTATGTCAAGCCCGAGAACATTGAGGATTTCATTGAAGCAAGCACAGAAAATCATGAATCTTCAATTAAGGAACCTGGTAACATGCGATTTGATGTGCTTCAATCAATGACCGACCCAACAAGATTTTTACTTTACGAAGCTTATCAATCCGAAGAAGAGGCAGCAGCACATAAAAAAACAGAGCATTATTTAAAATGGAGAAGAACAGTTGATAGCTGGATGGCAAAAGCACGCGAAGGCATTCTCCACCGGGTGATTTGTCCCAAAGATAGGAGTAAATGGTGATTACCCAACTTATATCGCAGAACACTCAAAATTCATCTGGGGACAAACTTACTGCAAAAGGGCCCACATCCTTTGTAAAGAAATATTGACCAGATAGGGAGCAGCGAAAAGAGAGTGGAAAATAGTGATAACTTTTCAACTACAAGAATGAACAAGCCCATCTATGGAATTACCCTCTTCTTTATTATAGGAATAATCATAGGAAGGTACCTCACCTTACCTTTTCTTCCTCTTTATCTGGGCTTGACTGTTCTCTTTGCCTTAGCCTTCATTCTCTACCTGAAGAAAAGAGAAAGAGGGACAAGTTATGCTTTATTTCTTATCACTCTTCTCATTGGAATAGTCTATTTTTATTATGTCTATTACCCCCATTCCTCTAACCATATTGTAGGCTATGCTCCTTCCGAAGAAAAAGTTACCGTAGTAGGCGAAGTTGTCAGCCGTCCTCAGCTTAAAGAAAGAAGGATTCGTTTCACTATCGAAGCCAAAAAGATCATCGAGAATGGACAAGAAAAAACCACCCAGGGGAGAATATGGGTGGTAAGTTATTTTCCCCTCCAAAATTACGATTATGGGGATACGGTAAGACTGGAGGGTAGGTTGCGCCTGCCTGAAGAGGCCAAAGAGAAGGGAGCATTCGATTGGCAAAGATATCTATCCTACCAAGGGATATGGGTAGAACTTACCACAGGCAACGTAACGGTAGGAGGAGGAGGAAGTCCTTTAATAAAGTGGGCCTATAAGAGTCGTGACTGGATGGTGAGAGTAATCGAGCATACCCTACCTGAGCCACACTCTTTTGTACTAAAAGGAATAATGTTGGGAGATAAAGAGTCTCTTCCTCCTGGAGTGCAGGAAAGCTTCTTAAGAACAGGAACAGGTCATATCCTGGTAGTAAGTGGTCTTCATGTAGGTCTTATTCTCTTGCTCCTTTTGATATTATTTAGAGTGCTGGCCCTTCCTTCCAGGTTAGCCTTTTTTGTTGCTATGCCCATCCTAGGTTATTATGCCCTTCTTACCGGCCTTCGTCCTCCAGTAATAAGAGCCACTCTGATGGTAATTATAGGACTGACCAGTTTGACTATAGGCAGAGATACGCCTCTTTTAGCTATTCTTTCTCTGACCTGTTTAATTATTTTACTTCTTAACCCTCTTGCTCTTTTTAGCGCTAGCTTTCAGCTCTCCTTCCTTGCGGTAGCAGGGATAGTCTATTTCACTCCTTATCTGGAAATAAAATTGAAGAGATTGCCCTCCTGGCTGAAAAGACCGCTGGCTATTTCCTTATCTGCCCAGCTTTTTATACTGCCCTTACTGGCATTCTATTTTAATCGCCTACCTCTAATAGGAGTAATCGTTAATCTGATTGTTACCCCTCTTATAACCATTGTTTTAGCTTTAGGACTCCTATCCGTGACTCTGGGAATGGTAAGTTTAGCGTCAGCTCAATGGGTAGCCTATAGTAACTGGCTGACCATAAGAGGCCTTCTAAAAATAACCGATTTTCTTAGCTTTTCTGAGTCTCCCGCTTTATCTAACCTGGTTTGCCCTTCCTTTGGGTCTTTCCCTTTCTGGATATTATTGGTCTATTATCCAGTCCTGATTAGTCTGCCCTATCTCTTCAGAAAATTCAATCCAGAAAAACAGTCATTGTAGCCGCTCCTGATTCTATGACCCTATCCACAAGTTGGCTTACCCCTGCCCTAGTCCGATTTCCACCCCTGCAGGCCAAAACTCGAACCTTTCTTACCCGTGCATAAAGATTTACAAAACTGCTGAAAAATGCTAGGATAAGTTGGTGCCCTGTGGAGTACCCATTAAGACCATTTCGCTTCCCGTAGAGTTCATTCTCACAGCAACTGGGTAGTTCGCTATTCAAGATTAGTCAGATTCGACAAGATGACCCATAACCCGAGCCGACTTAAACAAAAGGGAAAGGCTGAGAAAAGAGTTGAAGAGAGCAGCATATAAGAAAATGCTCAGACAAATAGCAAGTGAACTGAAAAGACATGCTCCTTTCACTTCTTTCGGGGCTGTTACAGGAATTATCCTTATGGCTATAATAGTCTTAGGTAATGTTCCTCCTGAGGCTTCGCACACCTTTTTCTATATCTTACACCCCTTTCATGTTGTTTTGAGTGCACTGGTCACCACAGCTATGTATAAGCAATATAGTAAGGGTAGCCTCTGGGCGATAATTTTGATTGGTTATGTGGGCTCGATTGGCATAGCTACATTAAGTGATGCAGTAATTCCTTACCTGGGAGGAGTTTTACTTAATCTAGAAATAGAATTCCATCTGGGTTTTATTGAAAAATGGTGGCTGGTGAATCCTATGGCTCTACTTGGTATTACAATAGGTTATTGGAAACCTACTACTAAATTCCCGCACGCCGGGCACGTATTGTTAAGCACCTGGGCATCACTATTCTACTTTACAGCATTCGGGACAGCAAATTGGATTCCCCTGTTTCCTTTTATCTTCTTATTCTTATTTCTGGCGGTTTGGATCCCTTGCTGTATGAGCGATATAGTATTTCCTCTTCTATTTGCAAAAAAGGATTAAGGACTATTTTTCTCTAGCATAGACATAATAGATTGTCACCAGGGAAAATGGCAAGAGAATAAGAGCAGGAATATAGGGAGGGGAATAAGCAGACAAGAAACCTTCCCAGGTGTTAATCCATCCTTCTTCTCCACCAGGAATGGATTCTGTGATGATGGCGAAGATTTGCATTCCAGCAATGGTCCAGAGCATTACACTCGCCATTACATTCTTTGCTAGTTGGTGAATTTCGGTCAAATTCTTGACACTACTTAGGTAAAAGAAGCCAGCAAAGAAAAGAATGATACCTTTCCATAGTAAGAACTCGCCTGAGATTTCCAAAATGGACCAGGTAAAACTCCTGGCGGCTACACCTATTATCAGCTCTGCTATTCCTAAGCCTAAGACAATAAGACCAAAAATAGAAAAATAGACACTACCAAATTTATTTTTCATTTAAGCCACCCCCAATAGTATCCATATCAGATGGAGTAAACCGCCGTACAAAAAGACTGTTGCCACCAAAGCAGCCAGACTTCCTAGAAATCCTTTGGCTCCTCCTTCTTTTAAGAGCATAATAAAAGTTGCTATACAGGGAAAATAGATACTGACCAATACTACAGAGGTAACCATCTGGTATTTTGTCATTTCAATAGCGGAAAGCTGCGCTACGGCTAAGTCTTTTCTCAAGAACGCTACTATCAACGCTCCTACAGTTTCTTTAGGTACCCCAAACCATCCACTTAATAGAGGGCCTAATCCGGCAGCTAACCAATCTATAACTCCTGTCAGGTAAAGTACATTGATAATAATTACACCTAATAAAACAAAGGGAATTGCCGTAGTAAAGAAAGAACTTGTTCTCACCCATAGTTTTCTTCCTACATTACTGAAGGTTGGTCTCTGATAGGATGGTATATCTAAAAGTAACTCTGGTGATTCTCCCGGAACGATTCTACTTAGAATAAAACCAAGAATAAAATACCCTATTAATAGATATAATATAACCCACCCCACGGTTTCCGGGATTACTTTTAACATAATCCCCAATTGGGCACCGCAGGGGATAAATATAGCCAGAATAGTTCTCATTATGAAACGCTGCTTTTTTGTTTCCAGGATTCTGCAAGCTGTGCAGGCTGGTACATTACATCCCAGAGAAAGAATGGAGGGAACTATGGCGTAGCCATGTAGGCCTATCTTATGCAGGACTGTATCAATAAGAACAGCCAGCCTGGGGAGATAACCGCTGTCTTCTAAGACAATAAGCACCAGATAGAAGGCCACAATTGCTGGTAGAACTACACCTATAGCAACAAAAAGCCCGCTGGTAAGCATCCCAAAGGCTTCAAAACAATTCTCCGCTAGCGGGTCTCCCACAAAAATATAGTAGAGCCAACTCTCCTTACCCGCCGGAAAAACTTCCTGTAACCAGGGTAGCCAATGCATATCAAATAATTTGACTAAAAAACCATCAGTAAAAAATCCGGCAAATGCAACAAAAAAAGCCCAAAAGCCATATAGAACAGCAATAGCTATAGGTATACCTGTGAGAGGCTTGACGGTGATTTCAGCAATGGCATCCTTCAAAGTATGTCTGTATTTACCAAATTTTATCGTCCTTTTTGCTATTTTATCTATCAACTCCCATCTTTGCTCAACGTCTAACATCTCAATTGCCTGCCTTTTCTATGATTTTTTCTATCTTAACCAACGACGCTTCCTTTATTCTTAATGCTAATTCTCTTATTCCCTCGCCGCTTATAGCTATAACGGGAACTACTGGAACAGTAAGAATATCTTCCAGTTCCTTCACATCAATCTCTATATTCTTATCCTGAGCGACATCCCACATATTTAATGCTATTACAACCGGATAACCTTTCTCGATAACTTGCAGTGCCAGGTAAAGACCGCGTTCCATTTTTGAAGCATCTATAACGCAGATGGCAACGGCTTCTTTATTCTCTTCTAGCATTTTTACCGCTACCTCTTCCGCTTTATCTTTTGGCTCTAAAGAGAAGGCACCCGGAACATCAATAATTTCAAAACTATCTCCCTCAATTCGCACCCGTCCCCTTGTATAATCAACAGTTGTACCGGGATAGTTCGATTCAGTAACTCTTGCTCCGGTTAAACGATTAAAAACCGCAGATTTACCCACATTAGGATGACCCATCAACAGAATCCTCATTTCTTACCTCCACCAATATCTTATCCGCTAAACCGAGACCTAGAGAAGTTTCGGCTTTGTCTACTATTATCACCACCGGACCCTTTATGGGCTGTTTTGTTTGCATCTTGACCTCCTTACCCACTCTAATGCCCATGCCGGCTATTTTTCCTTTTAGACTCTCCTTGATACTCTTTACTATTCCTTCTTCCCCATACATCATCTCAGAGAGCTTTTTCCCCATTTCACATCCTCCTTACCCTGATTCTTCGTGCCATTCCTCTGCCCAGGGAAACTATATTCCTATTAATCTCAATAGTAATAGGACCACGATTAGATATCACTCGCACCAGGCTGCCCTCAAATATACCTCTCAATAACAGCTTCTGCCGTAAGCCATATCCTCCTTCAATGGCCAGAACTTCTGCCCATTCACCGGCTCTTAACTCTGCTATACTCATATTTTTAGTGTTCGCTGTTCATAGTTCATTGATAAAAAGTATCTAAGTTCTGGATAATCGATTCACTATTTTTCTCTCCTCAGGCATGGCTCTGGACGCTTGCCTGTTTTCAGGAAAGA
>CAZQMG010000008.1:28498-29922 GCA_964594375.1 uncultured Clostridia bacterium
ACTATTTTTCTCTCCTCAGGCATGGCTCTGGACGCTTGCCTGTTTTCAGGAAAGAATAGAAGTTAGATAGCCAGAGAGGTTCTCCTTCAGGACAGGTTTCTATGAACTGTAAAAACTTTAATAGACGCTTCATCGTTTTTGCATCCAGAATATGCTCCATTCGGCAGGCATCACGCCAGGCAACAGCTTCACTCAATCCGAGAAAATCATGCAGGAATTTATAGAGGGTCTTATGGCGGGCATAAATCTGTTTAGCTACCCGAACCCCCTCCCGAGTAAGTTCAATATATCCGTACTTCTCATGATTGACCAACTCATTTTCAGCTAAAAACCTTATCCCTGCGGCTACAGAAGACATCTTCACTCCTAGATAATCAGCTAAATCGCTTACCCTTACCCACTTTTTTTCCAGGCCAATAATCAGAATTGCCTCTAAGTAGTCTTCTTTGCTCTGCGTCAAGACACTCATCTTCTTCATCGCTCTTTTTTAGCTCTTTCCCTTCTACACTCAAATTTTGTAAGACTAAACGAACAATGTTAGACAACACTAACATTATAATAAAAAAAATTTTATTGTCAAAAAACCTTTTGGACGATAATCCGTCGTTATTTTTTGTTGCGGGCTGATCGAATCTCGTTTATCTTAGCGTTTAGCGGATAGAAAAACTAGAAGCTATACGATTCGCAATTTTTGAAACCAGAACTTAGACTCTTTTTCTTCTTTCGAGCAACAAGCGACGAGCAACGAGCAACGGCTTTGTTTAGAATTCATATTTCGTTGACCTTAAGAACAGACTCTTGAGTGCTTTTCGGGGGGCATGGCCTTTTTTGACAATACTATTGACAGCTTCACATATTGGCAGTTCTGAATTATAGCGCTCTGATAGAACCATTAGAGCAGATGCCGTACTTACACCTTCGGCAAGTTTATCAAATTTCTCTTTCCTTACAAAAGTTTCACCAAACTTCCGATTATGACCATAGGATGAAAAAAGCGTTGCCTCATAATCCCCTATATGGGATAAACCATACACTGTTAGTTCATTGCCTCCCATTGCCTTAATCAATCGTGAAATTTCTCGCGGTGCTCTAGCCATCAATGGTCCTTTTAAGCTGCCTAAGTTTAATCCATCCAGCATGCCTGCAGCAATACCTACCACATTCTTTGAAGCTGCGCCAATTTCACTTCCCAGCAAATCCTCGCCATAATAAAGACGAATCAACTCACTATTAAATAGAGTTACCACTCGCTTAGTAACATATGTATTATCCGAGTTTATTACCATACAACTCGGCACATTCTTCACGAACTCCTGCACATGTCCTGGCCCAACCCAAATAGCCAGAGATACAGGCTGCGGGATTTCTTCATTAAACACCTGGGATAAGCGTTTTCCGGAATGCTCTTCCAGTCCTTTCATACA